>JBDSFC010000298.1:0-6498 GCA_039919745.1 Bacteroidia bacterium
ACTTCAACTAAATACTTATCATCGGTCCAGATACCCGGCGTATCGCTACCCCAGGCTTTTTCAAAGGTATAGGTATAATCCAGCTTATTGGCATCTACATAACCTGTTTGCACAACCGATGCTTTTGGCTGACCAGAATCATCATGAAAATTAACGAATAACTCATAATGATAATCCAATTGCGAGATGTTCTTAAATTTTACTTCGGCCCAAACGTATTTGGTATCGTTCTTATTAAATGTTTTAAGGTATTTACGGTTGCGTTCCTGCCAGCCATCGTGATGACTATTATATAATTTTATATGTTCAATTTCTAAATATGGATTAGCATGGCTACTTACCTCACCAACATCATTAATATGAAATAGTTTTTCGCCAATAAAAACATCGTCAACATATGCTTGCCATAAGTAACTTCCTTTGGTCCAGAAGCCACCTTTATTTTCAACACCCCAACCATCACGTACATAAAAAATATTCTCATCTTTTTTTACATTCATAGTTAATTCGCGGTTGCAGACCTCTTTTTTTCCAACATTTTCAACACACTTAAGATTTACTTTTGCGGTCCAATCTTCTTCATCGAATAGTTTATTAAAAATTGCTAGTTCTACCCTTACATAATCTATTTCGGCTTTATCCATTGCCGTGCGGTAACGCTTTTGGTTATTTACCATCCACTCGTTGTTGCAAAAAGTTTGCAAGCTCTTAAACTTATATCTTTTCTCCATTATCAAAAAATTTTATCTATTAAAAATAAAGAAACTATTTAAAAAAAGGAAATTATTTAAAGAAATTTTAGGTTTGTGCCTTAAAGTGGAAAGGGTTACTTTTGTGCCGTGAATCTTGTATTTGACATAATAGAGATCTTAAAAGTAACCACGGTTTTATTTGCGGTAATTGACATTATTGGCTCTATCCCTGTCATTATCAGCCTTAAACAAAAAGCCGGGAATATTGATGCCTTTAAGGCGTCGTGGGTTTCGCTGGCAATTATGATTGTTTTTTTATTTATTGGCCAAAGTATTTTGGATATTATTGGCATTAAAGTAGAGGATTTTGCCATTGCGGGCTCTTTTGTTTTGTTTTTTATTGCCCTGGAAATGATCCTGGGAATTAAAATTTACCGCGATGAAATGCCTGCTACAGCATCGGTTGTTCCATTAGCTTTTCCTTTAATTGCAGGCACAGGTACGTTAACTACATTACTTTCTGTTCGGGCAGAATATAATTTGCTTTCGATCATCATTGCAATTTTTATAAATGTGGTGATCGTTTATTTTGTTTTAAAATATTTAAGCCTGTTAGAAAAATTATTAGGTGTTGGTGGAATTGCCATTCTTAAAAAAGTATTCGGAATTGTTTTATTGGCGCTTGCTATAAAATTATTCAGAAAATATACCGGGCTATAATTTATGTCAAGAGCATTAAGTACCATATTATTATTGATGGCATCCAATACCTTTATGACTATTGCCTGGTATGGGCATTTACGTTTTAAAGACATTAGTTTTTTAAAGAACGCCGGTTTGTTTACTACTATTTTAATAAGTTGGGGAATTGCGTTTCTTGAATACAGTTTAATGGTACCTGCAAATAAATTGGGAAGCGCTACCAATGGTGGGCCATTTAACATGTGGCAACTAAAACTGATACAGGAAGTTGTTTCTATTTCGGTTTTTGTGATCTTTACTTTGATCTTTTTTAAAACCGAAACGTTACGCTGGAACCATTTAATTGGTTTTGTTTTTTTATTGGCAGCGGTTTATTTTTTCTTTAAGAAGTAATAAATTGTTCACTGAAAGTAAAATCTGAACTTTCAAAACCGAAAATAAATTAATTATTTGGCGCCCGGGCGGGCTTTACGCTTCAATCTTTTTAGCCGGAAAAGTTAAAAAGGATTTCCGCTACAATCCCTGGCGCTGCATTTCGCATGTGTTTCTATCACATAAACAAAAGTCAGAAAACCGGAATAATAAAATTATTATTTCTCCGTTGCTTCTCTCAAATACTCTAAAAAAGGATACATTGCCTTAAATCCTGCTACAATTTCTTTTACCGAATTTTTATCTGCTATTTGTTTATTAGTGAAAGCATGGCTTACAATAAAGTGCCTGTTACGCAAAAGATCAATTAAGGGATGTTCTTTATCATAACCTTTTGGTGCAGTTTTTAAAGCCCCGTCATCATCCAGTTTTTTATAATATTTTTTAAAGGCTGGCGAATTTAAGATCTTTAATAAAGGCTTTGAGTTATAATCTATTTCCTGGCGAATGGCGCTTAAAGCATCCGGCTCAGGCATCCATACACCACCTGCAATAAAATTACTGTTTGGTTGTACATGAAAATAATAACCGGCAGTTAACGATTTTTTTCCACCGGGATTAATGCTGGCACCCATATTATTTTTGTAAGGTGTTTTGTCTTTACTAAAACGCACATCCTTATAAATTCTAAAAGTGCAATCTTTTGCCTTCATATCAGGCGAGATCTTTTTATCAAATTTAGCAATGCCATTAATAATTTGCTGAACAAAAACTTCAAATTCTTCTTTTGCGCTGATGTAAGAGCTCTTATTTTTTTCGAACCAATCACGGTTATTGTTCGCTTCTAACTTTTTTAAAAATGCAAAAATTGTTTCCATGTTATTTTAATCGGTTATGTTTTCTGAGATTTTTCTGAAGAATTTTAGGTGACTAAAAAACTCTGATGCAATGATCCGGATAATCGTATAAACCGGTAAAGCCACTACCATTCCAAAAATACCGCCAATTGTTCATGCCATTAAAGTAACAATAAAGATCTCGAGCGGATGTGCTTTAACAGAATTTGAAAAAATAAACGGTTGAATAATAAAACCATCAACCAGATTAATAGTAAGTAAAGTAAAAAATATAGTATTGATAGTTGGCCCTATCAATTCATAAGTTCCGTTGCTGATGCAGGCGCTAACGCCCAAAATAATAGCAATAACCATTGTAATAGCAGAGCCTATATAAGGAATAACATTTAAGATGCCCGCAAAAAAAGCGATCACTAAAGCATTCTTAATTCCAAAAATAGTTAGGAATAAAAAAACCGAGCCGCCAACAATAAACATATCAATAAATAAACTCACAAAATATTTGCTCAACATTTTTTTGGAGATCTTCATTACTTCACTCGTTTCTTTTTCTACTCCAACCGGTGCAATGGTCAATAAACTATTTCTAACGATCTTCTCATCTTTTAAAAGAAAAAATGTAATAAATAAAACACACAACATGCCGCCAAATATGGTTCCAAAATATTGAAAGGTATTGTTAACTACCATGCTAATGTTTTTTGGATTTACATATTCAGATACTTGTGATGCTAAATTTACTTTAAGGTCTTCTTCGCTGCCAACTTTTAGTAACAAAGCTTTTATACCCGGAAATTGCTCAAGAATATTATGAAACACATCGTAAAAATTTAAAGTTGATAAAAACCTGATCTCGTTTGCAAGTGGTGGCATAATTAAAAAGAACAAACCAAAAAGTACCATGATCATCAATAAAATAGTAACTAAGGCCGCGATGCTATCCGGCAAATGCCGTTTACCAATTTTAATTCTTTCAAGGCGGTAGGTTATTGGGTATCCAACTAAAAATAACACCAACGAGATAGCCAGGTAAATAACTATTTTAAAAAATAAAACAGCAAAAATAATAATGGCTAAAAAACCAATAATTCGCCAGATATTTATTTTTGAGGGCATGTAAACAAAGATAGTTTTAATTGGTTAACTTTGGAATAGTGGAAAGATCGATCCGTAAAATAATTTTGGTTTTTATTGTTTTTTTAGTGGCTTACTGCACTTCAAAAAGAACTTTTGTTTCAAAGCCAACAAAAAGCCTCGTTAATCCCGATAGTGAATTGCTGGAAGTAAACGCGGTTGCTTATCATATAAACGATAGCGTTACTGCAACTTTTCTGGAAATAGTTAACGAAAATTTAATTTATAAACGTCCGGACACTTCCTTTGCTTTTTATGCGGATCTTAGAATTTCTTACAAATTATTACCTGAACCAAATTCAAGAAAAATAATTGATAGCAGCTCTTATCGAGTAATTGACCGGGCAGATGAAAAAGTAGAAATAAGATCATTGATCTCGCGTTTTAATTTAAAAGCAAAAAATAATGCTAATTATTACCTGGATGTACAGATCTATGACCTCAACAAAAAAATAAAATACAACAAAGGCATAAATATTTATAAAAAGAATAGTTTCAGCGACCAGAATTTTTTGGTAATGTTTAATAATGCTGTTGCTTTTAAAACCCATTTTCTAAGGGATGAGAATGTGCTGGTTAAATTTTCGAATCCCGCTATTAATCAAATAACTGTAAATTGTTTTTTTAAAGAATTTGGCCCTGCACTACCCCCGTTTTCTACTAAAACACCAGATGAGTTTAAATACAAACCGGATAGCGTTTTTAAAATGGACCTAAGCACAAATCAATTTATGCTGGCTATGCCCCGTTATGGTTTTTTACATATTACCCCTAATGGAAATGAAAGTGAGGGTTTAACTTTATATACCTATGACAAAACTTTTCCTGGTGTAAGCAACAGTGATGAAATGATCAATTGTACGCGTTATTTAATGAGTCGCGATGAATTTGATTCCTGCAAAACTGCTGGTGACAAAAAATCGGCTATTGATAAATTTTGGATCACGATTGCAGGAAGCAACGAACGCGCAAAAGAATTATTGAAACGTTATTATGGTAGAGTAAAAGAAGCTAATAAATATTATACCAGTTACACGCAAGGTTGGAAATCGGATCGCGGAATGATCTTTATTGTTTTTGGCCCACCAACAAATACGTACAAAAATTCTAAAGGCGAAACGTGGGTATATGGTGTCGAGACCAATCCAAACTCATTACGTTTTACATTTAATAAAACACAAAATCCATTTAGCGATAACGATTATATTTTAGAACGTTCGCAATTTTTTAAAGATCCTTATTATACTGCCGTTGATTATTGGCGACAAGGACATGTATATATAAATAACGCGCGCTAATTTTAATCCAGGAGCCCGCCATTTTTACTGAGTTCATAACCTTCATCTATTGGTAAATTAGATAATTTAGAAGCTGAAACCGCTAATTGGTCACAACGATTATTCTCTACATTGTTAGCATGACCTTTTACCCAAATAAATTCATGTTTTTGCGCATTATATACTCTTAAAAAACGCTGCCAAAGATCCACATTGGCTTTATTTTTAAAGCCTGTTTTACGCCAACCAAAAACCCATTTTAAATTAATAGAATCTACTACGTACTTACTATCCGAATAAACTTTTACCGGCAGGTCCTTACTTGTAACACTCTCTAATCCAACAATTACGGCCAACAATTCCATTCGGTTGTTGGTCGTCCGTTTAAACCCTCCGCTTATTTCCTTCCGGTGCTGTCTAAATTTTAGCACCACGCCAAAACCGCCCGGACCGGGGTTTCCGCTCGCAGCACCATCAGTATATAACTCTATAAAAGTTTCCAAAACAGGCTTTAAGTTAGGGTTTTTAAGCAAATATTAACCCTAAATTATTTAAATAACATAGCCCTATAATTTATTGGTAAAATGCAAATTAGTAGGTATATTCGTATCTCTAAAATCCAAATTTATGTCAGTATTAGTAAATAAAAATTCAAAGGTAATTGTACAAGGTTTTACCGGTGGTGAAGGAACGTTTCATGCGGGCCAAATGATCGAATATGGAACCAATATAGTTGGTGGCGTTACTCCTGGTAAAGGTGGAACAACACACTTAGATCGTCCGGTTTTTAATACTGTTTCAGAAGCTGTTCAAAAAGCAGGTGCTGATGTATCTATCATTTTTGTGCCGGCTGCTTTTGCTGCAGATGCAATTATGGAATCTGCTGATGCAGGCATTAAAGTTATTGTGTGTATTACAGAAGGCATTCCTGTAAAGGATATGATCTATGTAAAAGAATATTTAAAAGGTAAGGCTTGTCGTTTGATCGGGCCAAACTGTCCTGGTGTTATTACTGCCGGCGAAGCAAAAGTTGGTATTATGCCGGGTTTTGTTTTCAAAAAAGGTAAAATTGGTATTGTTTCAAAAAGCGGAACTTTAACTTATGAAGCTGCTGATCAAATTGTAAAAGCAGGCATGGGAATTACTACTGCTATTGGTATTGGTGGCGATCCTATTATTGGAACTCCAACAAAAGATGCAGTTGAATTATTAATGAACGATCCTGAAACTGACGCTATTGTAATGATAGGTGAGATTGGCGGAAACTACGAAGCTGAAGCAGCACGTTGGATAAAAGCCAATGGAAATAAAAAACCGGTTGTTGGTTTTATTGCCGGACAAACAGCACCAAAGGGCCGTACTATGGGTCATGCCGGTGCAATTGTTGGTGGTGCTGAAGATACTGCACAAGCTAAAATGAAGATCATGAAAGAGTGCGGCATTCACGTTTGCGAGAGTCCGGCC
>JBDSFC010000303.1:0-8167 GCA_039919745.1 Bacteroidia bacterium
GTGATAGCAGATAAAGGCGATAACACCTACTACAAGTCCACCGCAGGATGTAACCATTTTCTGATACAATCCGGTTGAGATAATTTCGATCTCTACGGTTTTTGCTAAAGATATATCGTAAAAGATAGTGATAACACCAATGATGGTTCCGATAAATCCAAACATAGGTGCAATACGGCCAATGATATTTAATACATTCAGATTTTTTTCAAGCTTACCAATTTCGTTAGAACCGCTTTTATCCATAGCTTCCCTTATTTCTTCAACAGGTTGGCCAACACGCGAAACACCTTGTTCTATCATAGTGCTTTCTGATGTGTTCATGTTCTTACACATGATACGTGCATTAGCAATGTTGCCGCTATGGATCATTTCTTTTAAGTTTTGAACCAGGTTGTCATTTTTCTTCGAAGCTTTGGCTATTACCAATAAACGTTCAATTAAAATATAAATGCTTATTACCAGTAATAATGCAATTGGCAACATAATTGGCCCGCCTTTCATCACCATTTGTATTAGTGATATCTTAGTTTCGGTAATTGCCGGTGTGGTTGCAGCGGTTTGAATGCCGGTTACTACATTGGATGAATCGGGGGAAGTTGCCAGGGTTGCAACATTAGCGCCTGCTTGTAAAATGAAATTTAACATTGCTAAAATAGTTTAGTTGGGTACGAAATTAAGTTTAATAGAAGCAGGTAAATACGCCCAAATAAATGATTTTAAACAGTGTTATGTTTATTATAAGGCTGAAAAAAGGAAAAGGATACAAATTATCCTCTTTTGTTTACTGTAAGAGTAACGTGTTTTTCTAATTCTGATTTTAGAGTATCGGCCTGAGATGCTTTTATACCAAACAAATTGATCTTGGCCACCTCATTATCCGTGTAAGAAATAAAAAGACTGCCTTTTTTGATATTCCCCACTTTTTTAACATCTACAAAAAACAACATTTTATTACTGAAAAGTGTACGTTTTATCTCTAATTTATCGTCAAAAAGCATAGCATAAGGTGTTAAAAGCAGCCAAATTGTTTGAAAAGAGAGGAATGTAGCAGGAATCATAAGCACAAATCCCCATGGATTAAGGTCTAAAATAAAGGTGTATGAAAGATAATCCAACAAAGTACTTATGGCTATTGAAAGCAGTAATACCAAGGGGTTTCGGTCTATATTAACTAATGCTATCTCTTCTTTTTCTTTGTTTCTCACAGTGCGAAGTTAAAAATTAAAAATCTTTAACATCAAAACATTTTCAATAATAATTTATCTTGCATTATTGCTTTTTAAAAATATTAATTTTAAATTGTAACGTTTTTAAATATTTACCGTTTAATAATTATATATCAGCTTTTAATCAATACAAACATGGTTTCACTAAAAAAATATTGTGTTTTAGGGTTATTATTAACAAGCGTTTTTGTTAAAGCACAAACCTATGGTGTAGATGATCCTATTGCAGCAATGCTGGATAGTTTATCCACGCAAAAAATGTTTGAGACAGCTTTCTCTAAACCGGTCTTCCCAAAGAACAATAAATATAAGTTTGCTGCAGACAGCATTCCTAAATATGATGATTATACTTATCAATCACGTTTAGCTAAACTGGACGCTAACTCTCCTTTTGATCTTGTTTATAATGAGCATGTAAAAGGTTTCATTAATATGTATGCATTTCGCAAACGCGAAAGTGTTAGCCGTATGATGGGTGTTGCGCAATTATACTATCCAATGTTCGAAGAAGTGTTTGACCGTTATAATATTCCTTTAGAATTAAAGCATCTGGCAGTTATTGAAAGTGCATTGATCCCATACGCAAAATCAAGAGCCGGTGCTACTGGTCTTTGGCAATTTATGTATCCTACCGGAAAAATGTACGGTTTAAATGTTACTTCTTATATTGATCAGCGTTGTGATCCATACAAAGCTACCGTTGCTGCTGCGGAATATTTAAAATCACTTTATGGTATGTTTGGCGATTGGCAAATGGTGTTAGCTGCCTATAATGCAGGTCCGGGAACAATCAGCAAAGCCATTAGAAGAAGTGGTGGTAAAAAAACATATTGGGAGATCCGCCCTTATTTGCCAACAGAAACACAAGGATATGTACCTGCTTTTATTGCAGCTAATTATGTTATGAGTTATAGTGCTGAACACAATATCTATCCTGCTGTGCCTCGTAAAACTTATTTTGAAGTAGATACCGTTGTTGTAAAAGAACAAATGAATTTTGAGCAATTATCGCAAGCTCTTGATATTACACAAGAAGAGATCTTGTATTTTAATCCACAATACCGTAAAAATATTATTCCTGCAGGAGGTAACGCTATGTGCTTACCAAAAAACAAGATCGGTATTTTCTTAACTAACGAACAGGATATTTATTCCGCTATTCACGCACAACAAAAAGAAGGTCTGGTAGTTGAGTCATTAGCTGAAGTAAAAAAAGTACACACTGTTAAGGTTGGCGAAAAATTAAGTACCATTGCAAGGAAATACGGAGTTACGGTTTCAGATCTTAAAAACTGGAATTACGTTGGTAAAAAAGGCGTAAGACCGGGCAAAAAGATAATCGTATATGTTAGAGAAACGCCACCTGCAAAATCGAAAGAATTAGAAGTTAAGACTGAGAAAAATTTAGCTGCTAATAAAGAAACGGATTCTAAGTTGGTTGCTGAAAATACTTCAGGAAAAAGCGAGTTCATCTGGCACAAAGTAAAAAAAGGCGAATCATTATTTAGCATTGCGAAGCAACATAATGTTGATGTAAGTGATATTAAAAATCTTAATAATTTAAAATCAAATAATTTAACCTTTGGCCAATTATTAAAAGTAAAAAATAAATAAAATTATTTAACCCTTATTGACTTAAAAATGCCTGTATTTACAGGCATTTTTTATTTAAATTATTTTTTACAGTGTTTAGTTGAGTAAATGTTCAATCTTTTTGCTGTAAATGCAAAAAAAACTATTTTATTTACAGTTTATACAACAGAGCTTAAAAACACAAATGAAAATTAAACTACTCGTTTTCAATTTTATTTTTTTATCAAATTTATTTTATGCGCAATTAACACAATCGGTTAAAGGCAAAGTGGTAGATAAAGTAACTGGTATTGGATTACCCGGTGCAGTAGTTCAATTAAGATCTTCAGTATTAAATTTAGTGGTTACCGCAAATAATGATGGTTATTATAAACTAACCGGTGTTCCCGTTGGCCGCCAATCATTCTTATACACATATACAGGTTATAAAGTTGTTCCCGTAAATGATGTTATTGTTACTTCAGGAAAAGAATTGGTTTTAAATATTGAACTCGAAGAAAGCACGATTGAAATTGCTGAAGTAGAAGTAAAAGCTAATGACGATAAAGATGTTGTAAATAATATGCAATCGGTTAATATGAAATCGTTTAGCATAGAAGAAACAGAACGTTATGCAGGCTCGCGCCAGGATCCGGCGCGTATGGCACAAAATTTCGCGGGTGTTCAGGGTACCAATGATTCAAGAAATGATATTGTTGTAAGAGGAAATAGTCCTGCAGGATTATTATGGCGTTTAGAAGATATTGATATTCCAAATCCTAATCATTTTGCTGTAGGAGGTTCCGCGGGTGGGCCAACTGCTATTATCAATAATAAATATTTATCCAACAGCGAATTTTATACCGGCGCTTTTCCTGCAAATTATGGCAATGCATTGGGTGGTGTGTTTGATCTTAAAATGCGTAACGGTAATAACGAAAAACACGAGCGTACTTTTCAATTTGGTGTTTTAGGAACAGAGCTAACTATGGAAGGGCCGTTAAGTAAAAAATCCGGCGCAAGTTATTTATTAACCTATCGTTATTCTACTTTAGCTTTGTTTAGTACCGTTAATTTTCATTTGGGCACCAGCGCTGTTCCCGGCTACCAGGATATGGGCGTGCGATTAAACTTTCCTACAAAAAAAGCCGGTGTATTTAGCTTTAGCAGTATTGGTGGCTTAAGCAATATCAAAATTATTTTAAGCAAAACACACGAAAGGCCAAAAGAATTATATGGCGACTTAAACCGTGATCAATATTTTGCTTCAAACATGGGTGTTGGAATTTTGAGTCATGTCTATGCTCTCAATAGCCGTACTGTAATGAAAACAAGCCTTGCAACTTCCATACAAACAATTAAAGGCGATCAATTCTTAATATTAAGGAATGATGATTTTGTACCAAACGATACATTGCCACAAATTTTGGGTTATGATTTTTCTGAAATGAAATCAACGTTAGCCTGGTATGTAAAAAGCAAGATAGATCCTAAGAATAGTATTAAGGCGGGTTTTTTTGTAAACTGTTTTGATGTAAGTTATTTTGATAAGGTTAAAGTAAATTCATTGTATGATAGTCTTGCCCAGGTAATTCAAAATAAATCTTACAAAACAAGAATAAATTCTACTGCTAATTTTTATTTGATACAACCGTACATCAGTTATGTACATAAATTTAATGAGAAGCTAAGTTTAAACACCGGAGTATTCTCGCAGGTACTTACTTTAAATAATAAATATTCTATTGAACCAAGAGCAAGTTTAAGATATCAGTTTAAAGTTAACCAGGTGTTGAGCCTGGCGTATGGTTTGCACAGTCAAATGCAATCTACTTATTTGTATTTTACTATACCTGATAGTATTGTAAATCCGGGTGCTTCTCCCAATACAGGTGTATTAGTTGCAAATACAAATAGAACGTTAGCCAATAAAGATCTTGATTTTACAAAAAGTCAACACGTGGTTCTTGGTTACGATTTTTTTGCAACCAAACATTTAAAATTTAAAACCGAGTTGTACTACCAATATTTGTGGAATGTGCCGGTTTATGTTGTGCCGTCAAGTGTATCAACGCTTAATAGTGGCGCAACTTTTAATCGTTTTTTACCAATTTATACTATGGTAAATAATGGCACAGGTTATAATTATGGGTTAGAACTAACGTTGGAAAAATTATTTCACAAGCATTATTTTTATATGTTCAGTGGCAGTTTGTATGATAGTAAATATACTGCCAGTAATGGAAGAACCTCTAATACCAATTTTAATGGTAACTACATGGTAAACGCTTTGGGAGGTTATGAATTTAATATTGGAAAAGATAAAAAGAACATCTTAAGTTTTGGTGGAAAAATCACTTACGGTGGTGGCAAAAGATATTCGCCGGTTAATATTGCAGCCAGTAATGCTGTAATGGATGTGGTAGCGCAGGACGATAAAGTAAATACATTACAGTTTCCTGCTTATAACCGATTAGACCTTAAAATCTCGTACAAAATAAATGGTAAAAAAGTTGCAACCGAAATTGCTTTGGATCTTGTAAATGTTTTAAATACAAAAAATATTTTAGCCCTAAGTTATGCGCCTGATCCTGCAAATATCAATGCCGATCCTTTGATCAAAAATTATCAGTTAGGCTTTTTACCGTTATTTTATGTAAAGTTTGATTTTTAGCTTGATTGACCGCGATGCTGCGAGGTTAGTGTAAATTTTTTTGCCACAGATTACACAGATTAACATAAATTTAATTGTAATCACTTTAATAATAAAAATGAAATTTAATCTTAAAAATATTAATGTAATTCGTGCAATTAGTGGCTTTTTGTTCTTCTAAAATTGTAATTTTGTTTTTGTATGACTAAAATTTTAATAATTGGGGCGGGTCGCTCAACTGTTTCTTTGATAGATTATTTATTAAAGAATTCTACTGCGTATGATTGGAAAATTACGGTTGCTGATGTGGACGTAAAATTAGCGGAGGAAAAAGTAGCCAATCACGCGAATGGAAAAGCAATTAGTTTTGATATTAAAAATGAAGAGAAGCGCCGCATCACGATCTTAGAACATGATTTTGTTATCTCTATGCTTCCTGCATTTATGCATGCGGATGTAGCACGCGATTGTGTTGAATTCGGAAAACATATGGCTACCGCAAGTTATGTAAGTGCAGATATGAAAGCACTGGATAATGAAGCGAAGAAAAAAAATATTATTTTATTAAACGAGTGCGGGCTTGATCCGGGTATTGATCATGCAAGTGCTATGAAAGTAATTGACGAGATCAAGCAGCAGGAAGGGAATATACTTTCATTCAAATCTTATTGCGGAGGTTTGGTTGCTCCCGAAAGTAATGATAACCCATGGGGCTATAAATTTAGCTGGAATCCGCGCAATGTTGTTTTAGCAGGGCAGGGCACTGCACAATATTTACACGATGGCGAATTAAAATTCATTCCATATAATCGTTTGTATACTCAAAATGATGTTATAGAAATGGATGGCTACGGAAAATTTGACGCTTACGCCAACCGCGATAGTATCAGTTACATAGATTCATATGGTTTGCAAAGTATTAAAACTATGGTACGCGGAACATTGCGTCAATTTGGTTATTGCAAGGCATGGAATGCTTTTATAAAATTAGGGTTAACGGATGATACCTCTATGATTACACATGCTGATAAGCTAACATATACATCTTTACTTGCCTCTTTTTTACCGCCGGCAAAAGATAATTTAAAAGAGCGCTTAAAGAATTTTATGGGAACGGGTTGGGATAATGAGATTGAAAAACAATTGGATTATTTAGAATTGTTTTCTGATAAAAAAATCACGCTTGCTCAGGGAACACCAGCTCAATTATTGCAATCTTTATTGGAAGAAAAGTGGAAACTAAAACCAAATGATAAAGATATGATCGTAATGCAACATCAGTTCGTATATTCTTTACCCGGAAAGAACGAACAAAAATTAAATTCATCTTTAGTGGTAATTGGAAAAGATGAAAATCATACAGCTATGGCTTTAACGGTTGGTTTACCTTTGGCGATCACTGTAAAGAACTTTTTAACCAAACAGTTTAGTTTAAGCGGAGTACAGATCCCTACCAAAAAAGAAATTTATTTGCCGCTGTTAAAAGAGTTGGAAGAAAATAAAATTATTTTTAATGAGAAAATAGTGCAATAAAAAAAGCCCTTCTTTTCGGAAGGACTTTTTTTATTAATATGATCAGAAATTATTTTCCTTCTTTCGCTGCTTTCATTTTGTCCTGCATTTCTTTATAGCTTATCATTTTGTAGCCATCGGTGCTAACAGTAAAAATAGCATCGTCAATTGGTGCAGTAGAAACTTCAGTAGCGGTAATTAATATTTTCATATCCATGCCTTGTTGACTGGTGCTCATTTCTATTTCTAAAGGATAACCTTTAAGATCACCAAAATCCATACTCATTCCTCTGCCACCACTTTTTTTACCGGGAGTATGTTTGATCTTTTCAGTTACCCAAACATTCATTTTATTTTCTTTTTTATCTTTTTCAGTTACGGTTAAAATTGCTTTGGTACACTCGTAACCAGCCACCATTTTCTTCTCGGTTGTATATTCGATCTTTGGTTTTGGTTCGGCTTTTTCGGTTTTAGCAGCAGCATCTAATTCTTCTTTGGTAGCAGTATAACCTGATTTATTTCCCATTTGCTCAGTAACTGAAGTTAATTTAGCGCCATCAAAAGCACTAATAGAGGTTAACATCATACTGCTAACTTCGTTTTTATACTTTTCGCCTTTAACGTAATTCACCATTTCCTGTTCGCCAAATCCTGCATATTCAGGAGGTAAACCTTCAATTTTCATATTCATTTTAACGGTGTAATTGTCCTGGGCAATTGCGCAAGCTGTAATAAATAATAAAGCAGCTGATGTGATAATTTTTTTCATTGTTTGGGGTTTAATAGTTTATCAGTATTGTTCAAATATAGTACCAAATTAAAAAAAATCCGGTGTTAATTTTATGTAAAAGTACGAAAGGATATTATTATTGAAGATTGGCAAAAAACTTAGCCATTTCTTCTTTGGAAACAATTTTCATAGAAGCAGGAATTTCAAAAGTGCTTTCCGGAACTTCTACTTTTTTCATTGATTTGGCCACAAAATGCATTTCCAGGCCCATTTTTTTAACGCGATAATCTAATAAAACGCCTTTAACCTGTGAATATGGATTTAAATTGTTGCAATCTTCCATGCCTAATTCTTTTGTATACCAGGCATCAAATGTAATAGTAGGATTGTTAACCATAGTTACCTTTATCTTATGTGCTTTTAAACCCATAATTTTTTTGGTGTCTTTGGTCTCTTCAATTTTTAAAGCAT
>JBDSFC010000307.1:0-3494 GCA_039919745.1 Bacteroidia bacterium
GTGATAGATTCTATTAATGGATAAAAGTTTGAAGGTATTGAAAAATTAACACCTTTACCTTTTAGTTCGTTTATTTTTAAATAATTTAAAGTAAAATCTACGGGTTGCTTATCTATGTTCCAGATAAATACAGCACTTGTAAATCCTTTTTTCGGAATAATGCCGGTGGTTAGCTTAAAATATTTTGTTTCGCCACTAAGATCATCCGCTATCCAGTTTAAAGGTACGCGTTTAAAATATACGGACTCTTTTTTCTCGCCCTCCATACTAAAAACCAAAAAACCATTAAAAGGTTTTGGCGTTTTTTTAAAGCTAATTGACAATTCTGCCTCAAGACAATTACCGAATGTTGTTAAAGAATCACCAAAGCGCAAAAATTCAAAATATTCATCTTTGCTATTATAGTTTTTTGGGATAGCCTGCAATGCTATTAGTTCCGTTTTATCTATTTTTTCTTTACGTTTTAATAAAACTCTATCCCAGGCTGGGTCTTCACCTATCTCATCATAAAAAAACTGGTAATACGGTTTTTCCCTTTTCATCGCATAATAATAATCGCAGTTCATGGTCATTTGCTCTGCATCATCCATATGATTTAATACTGCCCCACCACGATAATTAAGAAACGCATAATTTAATTCGCGCACACGATGCCCACCAATGGTAAAGATCTGTTTTGTTTTTTTGTATTCGTCAGTCAATTTATCATAAAGTGCTTTTGGCATTGTATGATAATATAAGGAAGTAAAATCTTTAAAATTGATTGTTGTTACAAAATGAAAACAGGATATTAAAATAAGGAATGATGAAATAATAGTGCCTACAAATTTTGGAGCATTATCTATACAAAAAGCAAAACTTAAACCAAAAAACAAGTAGAAAAAGAGCCCTGTTCTGTCTTCTGGAAAATTAACATCCAATATTTTTTTTTGTAAATAAAAAGCCAGTACGCAGGTTAATAAAATTACAGGAAAGATCAATTCTTTATTAAAAATAGTAAATATTGAAAAAGGCTTTTTAAGAAAAAATAGTAAAGAGAAAACAAAAATAAATACCAAGCCGACTATGCTTAAAACCTGGATCCATAAGTGATCTGTACCAAATAAAAACAGTATAAGGGTTTTAAAAGTAACCTGCCAGTAATTAGAGCCAACACCATAATCCAACATGCCTTGTTCTTTATAAAAGAAGGAGAATTTGATCCAAAAAATAAGAACAAAAAGATTTATAAGTTGAAGCGAAATATTTTTAATGTTAAAGAACAGTCTATTTCGGATCTGAAAAAAATAAATAAAAAAGAATAAGATGGTTAAAACGGTTACCAATATTAAATTAGCAGCAAGGGCTAACTGCCAGCATAACGAGAACAAAACAATAGCACTGAATTTTTTAGTTGAAAAATAATCCAGCAAATAAGAAAGGCCTAAGGTCATAAAACCAAATGATAATCCATAACCGCGACAGACCTCAAAAAAATCGAGAAAGTTAAAGGTGAGTAAGAAAAAAGTAATTAAAATTAATTTGGATGAAACTGTATTTAAATGTTTAAATATTTTATAAATACCGTAACACATTAAAACAAATGCTATTAAATTTGGTATCCTTAAAACAAAACGATGCGAGCCGAAAATATGATAGAAGGTATTTGTGAACGCAGAGTTTAAAACATGGTTGTTAGTGTAAACATGTGCATTGTATGGCAAATAATTATCACTTTGAACATAAAAGAAAAAAGTAGCCGTTTCATCGTGGCTAAAAGGTATAAGAAAAGCCCGTAGCGCAACTATTATAAAAATAATTGTACATAAAAGCCAGTAGAGTTTATTAAATCGTTTGTCAGAAATTAACATCATTTAAGCCAATAAATAAGATTGATGCTTATTATATTTTTCTAAAGTGCGGATACCTGATGAACTGATGTGTTCAAATTCTTTATCGCAAAAAATATTAATGATCTTTATTTGTGGCATTAATTCCTGGATATAACGGTATTGGTTTTGTTCGTATTGAAAATCGGTTGAATTACGCAAACCTCTTACAACAATTAAATCGTAACCAAACGATTCTATATGATCCGTCAACAAACCTGAGTATTCTGCCAGCTGACGATTCTTAATTGAGCTGGGAATATCCCATGTACGATCTTTTTTATCAGGGTTTTTTCCAAAAGAAATAATTACTTTATCAAAGATACGTTCGGCTTTTTGTAATACATTATAATGGCCTTTGTGAAAAGGATTAAAGCTGCCGCAAAATATCCCAATTAAAGGTTTGCGATAAGTAACATATTCAATTAAAGAATTTAATTTACCATTAACATTAAGGCCTTTTAAAACCTCAATACGTTTTGGCTGATACACTTTATAATCTACAAACTGGTATTCTTTAAAGATCTGGTGCTCGTATTCAATTAATTTATCAAGAGGTTGTTCTAAAATATTAAGATCTGCTTTTATTAAGAGTTGTGATTTATCGTTTGATGGATTGTGCTTTTTTGTATCTAGGATCATTAAGTTAATTGAATCCTTTTGTGCCTTTGTAACCGTTGTTTTTTTTGCTTCTTCTAAAAACAAATTAGCCGAGCATTCCTCATTCTCAAAAGATTGTGGATCATAAATAGCATCATGATAAACAGCGGCTAAAAATAATTCATCATCAAAATCCTGCACTTTAGATAATTGCTGAAGAACGTCCAACAAATGTGAAGTTGTATGATAAAAACGATGCGGCTCATCATACCTGTTTATTACAGTGTCTGAAAAACCAAGTTTTTGCAAACGGTTTGAGATGTAGTTTCTATCTATCATTTTAATTATTTCTTTTTAGCTAAATAATATAATGTAGTACAATTATCTTCGTTAATAATAATGTTGGCCTGTTCTTTGATCTTTTGAGCGGTAACTTTGCTGTATCTCGAGATCTCTTCATTGATAAGCTCTGCACTGCCTAAAAGCTCAGATATAGCAAGGTTAGTGGCTTTTGTCAAAACATCAGTCTCACTAAATGTTAAACTTGATTCTACTTTGTTTTTACATTTTTGAAGTTCGATCTCATCAACCAATTCTGTTTTTAGTTTTTCAACTTCTTCAATAATGGCTTTTTCAGCATCTTCTATTTTTACGTGATCAGGTATTTTTCCACTAATTACAAATACACCTTTGTCAAGGTCGCCCATTACATAGGCATTTATATCACTGAATAATTGTTTGTCTTTTATTAATGTTTTGTATAAACGCGATGAGTTGCCCCTGCTTAAAATATCTGAAATAATATCTACAGTGTGATACTCTTCATCAACCCTTGCGCACATATGGTATACTTTGTAAATAGAACTTGCCGGCACATCTCTTTCTACAGTTAAACGTCGTGGTGCAGTTTGCTTTGGTTCAACCGGTAAATTTCTTAACGGTTTGGTACCTGCCGGAATTGGTTCGAACCATTTTTTTGCCAGTTGTTTTACCAGGTCTACATCCACATTACCAGCCACAACCATG
>JBDSFC010000357.1:0-4101 GCA_039919745.1 Bacteroidia bacterium
TCCCATTCTAGTGATTTTGCAATATCGCCCTGTTTTCTAAATATGTTGGATAGGTTAGACATGGTTATAGCCATACCATATTTATAGCCGATCTCTTTTTGAATTTTAAGCGCTTCTAAATAGTTGTCTAAACTTTTTAAAAGTTCGCTATGTTGAACATATGAATAGCCAATGTTACTAATGGCTGAGGCTAAATTTTCTTTATAAAAAAAGTATTCCGGACTATTGACCTTTGTGGTTTTAAGATTTTTCTCTGCAAGTTTTTTTAATTGGTTGTTATAAGGTTCCCAAATACCATCGGGAGCGTTTTCTATAATAGAAGAAAGTATTTTACATTTGATGGTATCATTTTTTGCTGTAGTTAAAAGTTGTTTTAAAGAATCCAGTGTACGATCTTGCGCTACTGCATTTTTGAAAATTGCAAAGAAAAATAAGATGCAGATAGAATATTTCAGAATACTTCTCAATTGATCTTATTTAAAATGCGTTCAATATACTTCTCACTTGGCAATAAACTTTTTTGGATGCGTTTTGCGTAATGAATACTATCCATTATTTCTTTTTGTTTTTCATCAACAAAATATTTTTGTTTTTCAACAACTGATTTTTGCTCTTCAATTATGTTTTTTTGTTTTTTAGTAATACGAAAACGGCTGAACATAATTACTCCAAAAATAAATGTAAGGCCTAATCCACTATATAAAAAATAGCGTTGGTTTTCTTCTTGTTTTAGTTGTATGGCGGCCAATTTATGTTCTTCCTCTACCTTAACACTATCAGCCGCTGCTTTTTTTTCGTATTCATATTTAAGTTGTGATTTATAAGCTGCTTTTCGGGTTTCCTGGTTAGAAATACTATCGTTCATTTTAATATAAACCTGATAATTTTCTAAAGCCTTATTAAAATTATTTTGCGATTTATAAATGCGATATAAAAGTAGGGCTGAGCCGGATGCTGTTTCGGCATAACCAACTTCTTTATTAAGCTCTACAGCTTTTAAAATATACTCTACAGCTTTTGCAGGATTGTTTTTATAAAAATAAAGCTCTCCTATATTATTTAATGAAGAAATTATACTTTCCTGGTCTCCTGTTTCTTCAGCATTTTTTAGGCTTTCTAGATTTAGAGTAAGTGCTTGATCATATTTTCCTTCTACCTTATATATCTCAGCAATGTTATTTTCGACGATGCATATCCCATTCTTATCTTTTAAAATTGTGTGGATATTTAAACTTTTTTGAAAATAAATTAATGCGTTATGGTAATCATGTTTAAGAAGGTATACATGACCAATGTTATTTAAAGCCGTGGCCGTGCCTAATTTATCAGCAATAATGATCTTTATATTTAAGCTTTGAATGTAATATTCAAGTGCTTTATCTATTTCTTTTTGGTGTTCGTAAATACTCGCGATGTTATTATAGGATTGAGCAATACCTTTTTTATTTCTAATTTGTTCCTGGATCTTAAGGCTTTTTGAATAGTATTCCAATGCTTTGGCAATATCGCCTTGATTATCAAAAATAAAACCAATATTATTATAACATACAGCAACGCCTTCTTTATTGTTGATCTGTAACATTATTTTTAAACTTTGGTTATAATAATCCAATGCTTCGTCAAGCCTGCCTTTTGAATCGCTATAAAAGCCGAAATTATTTAATGAAGCGGATAAGTATTTCAAAAATATTTTTTTTGTAAGTGAATCCTGCGTGGTTAAATTTTGTAAATTTTTTTCGGCAAGAATTTTCATTTCCTTATTGTATTTAACCCATATTGATTCGTCTGGCTCAGATTCTATTATATTGTTTAAAATAGCACAACGGCTCGTATCGTTTTTAGTTGTTCTTAGAATAGCAAGCAAAGAATCTGTCGTTTTACTCTGCGCATAAACATTACAGCATGTTGTATAAAACAAAATGAAAATAAATATATATTTTAATTTTAAATTCAATTATGTTTATTTTTCAAAATACGTTCAATGTATTTTTCACTTGGTAGTAAACTTTTTTGTATGCGTTTTGCGTAATGAATGCTGTCCATTATTTCTTTTTGTTTTTCTTCAACAAAATGTTTTTGCTTTTCAACAACTGTTTTTTGCTCTTCAATAATATTCTTTTGCTTTTTAGTGATACGAAAGCGATTAAACATAATTACGCCAAAGATAAAAGCAACACCTAATCCAGTATATAACAAATAACGTTGGTTCTCTTCTTGTTTCAATTGTATATTGGCCAATTTATTTTCTTCGACGACTTTAACACTATCTGCCGCTGCTTTTTTTTCGTATTCATATTTAAGCTCCGATTTTACACTTGCATTTCTTATTTCTTGTCCGTTAACGCTATCTTTCATTTGAATGTATAATTCATACATTTCATAAGCTTCTTTTGGTTTGTTTTGATGTTTATAGATCTCGCTTAAAAAAAATGTGGGCCTTATTAATGCTTTGGGATAGTTTATTTTTTTACTTAATTCAATGCTGGCTGTAAGGTAGGGCATGGCTTTATTATATTCATTTAAATTATAATAATATTTGCCTATAGTGCCCAAAGTTCCGGCAATGCCTTTTTGGTCGTTTGTTTTTTCTCTTAAAACCAAAGTTTTATTTAAATAATCGATCGCTTTTTCATGTTCTGTGGTTGCAAGATAGAAATCGCCCAGGCTTTTATATACGTTTGCAATATTATTTTCATCATTAGTTTGATTAGCTATTTTTAAAGCAAGAAAAAAATAATTCAGCGCCAGTTTTTTATCCCCTTTTATTTCGTAAAGCGACCCAATATTATTATAAACTGTTGATTCACCCCTTTTAATATTTACTTTTTTAAAGTAATAGGCACTTGTGTTTAGATATTTTATCGCCTTATCTGTTTCATTTGTTTCAGTATAGATCCGCCCAATATTATTATAAATTTGGGCTAATCCGGTATAATCGTTCAAGGATTCGAGCAATTTTAAACTTTTATTATAGTTTAGTAATGCTTCAAGCATTAATCCTTTGTTTTTTTGAACGATACCAATATTGGAGTAAGCAAGTCCTTCAAGTTTTTTGTCATTAATAGACATGCTTATCTTTAAAGATCTTTCGTAACAAGCTAAAGCGCTATCCGATTTGCCTATGCGATTGTAAAGAAGCCCCAGGTTTAATAATGTGCCTGTTTCATCTGTTTTATTGTTTATTTTATGTTCTAATTCAATCGCCCTGTAATAATAATCGATCGCACTTTTTTTATCATTTTTTTTGTCAAAATAGGATCCGTAATTATTAAGGGCAATGGCTTTATAACGCATAAAAACAACTCTGTCTACGGGCTCTTTACTGTTTAAATTTTTCTTAACAATAAAAAACAGTGTATCATTATAACCCTTAATTATTTCATTGGAATTTTCCATATTAATAAGGTTAGTTAATAATTTACAGGAAATAGAGTCGTGGTGAACACTTTTAAGGACTGTTTTAAGGGAATCGTATAGGTTTGTTTGCCCGTAAAAAGCAATAGGAAGGCATAAAACAAGTATTTTCACATATTTAAGCACAAGTTAAAAGTATTAATTAATTTTAGATGAAAGTGGTAAAAAACTGGATGGATTTATTACTTTTTCTGACAATTTTCCGTTAATTTTACCATGACGCAACAAATAAATCAAATTTAAGGGTCAAAATATTCTCTATTTTCTCAAAAAATTTTGTTGTATTAAAAAAACTTCATACATTTGCACCCCTTAATTTAAGGAAAAGACTAAAAAATTTACAAAGTGGACGCATTAAGTTATAAAACAAAGTTTGCCAATAAAACCTCTGCAGAGAAAGAATGGTTATTGGTTGACGCTGAAAATGAAGTAGTTGGAAGATTAGCTTCAAAAGTAGCCATGTTATTACGTGGAAAACACAAAGCAAGCTATACCCCGCATGCAGATGCAGGAAGCAATGTAATTATCATTAATGCTGAAAAAGTTCGCTTTACAGGCAAAAAAGTTACTGATAAAGTATATATCCGTTACACTGGTTACCAAGGCGGGCAACGTTTTGCTACTCCAAAAGAATTATTGGCTAAAAAACCAGAAGAGATCTTAACACTTGCCATTCATGGTATGTTG
>JBDSFC010000375.1:0-7105 GCA_039919745.1 Bacteroidia bacterium
TGGCTGTTAACAGATCCATGATCGTAGCTGCCATAGGACTACCCATACTAAAATTAATTATGGTAATACCATCGCAGGTAGCTGTTTGCATTGGCTTGTCCTGACCTTCAACAGATACTTTATTGAGGTCGGCAAACATTTTTACATAAGCCCCAAAATTGGTCAACAAAATATATTGACCAAAATCTTCTAATTTTTTACCCGTGTAACGTGGCAACCAATTATTTACAATTTCCTCTTTGCTTTTCATCTTTCTTATATTTTGTAGAATAAATCTTTCCTAAAAATCAATTAATGTAAATATATTTAAAAAATATTTGTCATACCTTGAACTTACCATTAAAATATCCATTATTTAATACCAAACTCAAAAAGCAAAAGGGCCAAACCTATATTTTTGACGAAGTGCGAAAAAAATGGTTGCTTTTAACGCCCGAAGAATGGGTAAGACAACATTTGATCCATTTTTTGATTGATCAAAAAAAATATCCCGCTTCTTTGATCTCTATTGAAAAAGAAATTATTTTGAACGATCTCAAAAAACGTTACGATGTTGTTTTATATAATAAAGAATTAAAACCTGTTTTAGTAATAGAATGCAAAGCGCCTTACATTGAACTGGACACAACCGTTATTGAACAGGCTTTGCGCTATAACCTCATCATAAAAGCAAATTATTTAATGTTAAGCAATGGCGTTAGTGACATTACTTTTAATAATTTAAACCAGCAGGTTAATTTGCCTGATTATATTGATTTATAACGTTTACTTTTTTTGGGCGCCCGGGCGTGCCATTACAGGCTTCGCTCCGCTGCGGTTTTTTGCCCCGGCTATTTTTGTGAGAAGCAAAAGAACTAAACCTTTCATGTCGCTGGCGCAGTATCCTCCAAAAAATGCAATTAGTCTTTAATGAACTTCATAACGCTTTGCTCATTTCCGCTACTAATGTGTAAAAAATAAATTCCCGGATTTAAGCTGCTTACATCTATTGTGTTTGTATTATTTTCTGAGATCAGAACTTTACCAACCAGGTCGCTGATAGTTAATTTTGCTTCAGAAAATCCGTCAATAAAGAGTTTATGAGTTGTTGGATTTGGGTATACTTTGATGCTGTTTTTTAAACTATTTTCATTTAAACCAACTCCCGGTAAAAACTGGTTAAGTTTATACTGCCTGAAAAAACGCCAGATCTCAACACTCGCGTTAAAATCCTCATTTGTATTTGCAATAAATGGAAAAGCACCCGGCCATGAATGGCTGCCACCTGTTACTTTATAAAGTTCAACTGTTGCGCCGCTGTTTCCATTTATATATTTATAATTTACTGCTGTTGAATTATCGCTGGTGTTTACATTTGGAACGGAATATGTTATTGGCGCAGTGTTACAATTATTATGTGTCTTCCATTTTTTTACCACACTGTCTATTGGCGAAAAAGTAGCATCACCATTATAATTAACGGTGCCATCTGCTGTACCGTGTATCTCCATTACAGGGAAAGGCCTTGCAGGTGCGCAAGTAAACCAGCTGTTTAACATACTACCTGTAACAGAAGCTATTGCGGCAATACGGTTTGGTAAATTACAAGCAAGATAATAACTCATAATACCGCCGTTACTCATGCCGCAACTATAAACAGAATTAAGATCGATGTTATAAATAAGATCTAACGAATCAATAAGATCATTCATAAAAAGCACATCATTCTCCGGTCCGCCAAAACCCGCATTCCAGTATTGATTGCCGGATGTTAATTTACCATCAGGAAATACCATCAAAAATTTTGCTGTATCTGCAATAGGCATAAAATTAGAATACGATTGCTGCTGCGAAGAATTAGAGGTATAGCCATGCAAATTCAAAATAAGCGGCGCTGCCTGCGAGCTATTGTAACTATTAGGAACATACAGCCTGAATTTGCGCATGATATTATTTGATTTAATACTGTCTACAATGGTTACACCATTTTGCGCAAAACAAAACAAGCTCGTTATTACTAACAAACTTGTTATATATTTTTTTAGTCTCATAAAGACTAAGGTAGTAAATTTTAGTTGTTTAACATAACCGGCATTACCAACATAAGAATATCTTCTGCAGGATTGGCTTTGTTGTTTGGCAGGATAATACCTGCGCGATTTGGAGCACTCATTTCAATAGTAATTTCATCACACTCTAAATTACTTACCATTTCTAATAAAAAACGTGAGTTAAACCCAATTTCCATGTCTTCTCCAACATAAGTACAGGTCAATGTTTCATGTCCTTCATTTGCAAAATCCAAATCCTCTGCACTAACCCGCAATTGACTGCCTGCCACCTTAACACGGATCTGGTGAGTGGCTTTGTTCGAGAATACACTTACACGTTTTAAAGCGCCTAAAAATGCGCTTCTGTCAACCGTTAATTTATTAGGATTTTGTTTTGGAATAACTGCTTCGTAGTTTGGATATTTACCATCAATTAAACGGCAAACTAAATTCACATTACCAAAACTGAACAAAGCATTGGTTTTATTAAAATCAACTTTTACAGCATCATCAACACCGGCCAATAAACTTTTTAAAACATTTAATGGTTTTTTAGGCATGATAAAAGATGCAGAAGCTCCGGCCTTAGCATCGTTACGTGTGTAACGCACCAATTTGTGAGCGTCTGTTGCAACAAAGATAGAATTGGTTTCTGTGAACTGGCAAAACACGCCACTCATTACAGGGCGAAGATCATCGTTACCTGTAGCGAAAATTGTTTTGTTAATAGCGTTAGCTAATACATCACTTTTTATAATAATAGATGATTGAGATTCAAGCGCGGGAAGCTTTGGATATTCTTCTCCGTTTTGTCCGGAAATATTATAATCACCGGTTTCTGTTTTTAATTTTATAGAATGTTTTGTCTTATCTAAAATAAAAGAAATAGGTTGCTCGGGTAAATTTGCAAGCGCATCTAATAAAGTTTTTGCAGGAATAGCAATGCTGCCTGTTTCGCTAGATTCTACTTTTAAAGAAGTAGTAATAGTAGTTTCCATATCACTTGCGGAAAGTACTAATTCGTCTTTATTGATCTCAAATAAAAAACAATCTAAAATAGGAATTGTGTTATTTGAATTTAAAACACCGCCTATTGATTTTAAATGTTTTAATAAAGTAGATGCTGATACAACAAAATTCATACGTTTTCAATTTAATCAACAAAATTAAAGTTAGCTGCCTAATAAAAGAGTAAACAGAGCTTTAGTTTTAAACTATTTTTTAACAGAAACGCCGGGCGCGAAATAGCTTGTGGAGATCAATAATTTACCAAATACAAAATACTGTATCAAAGCCCACTCTTTATTGTCTGCGAATTGCAGATATAGCCTGTCAGGATCGTTTTGATAAGTAACGCCATGTTCAGGAGTTATATCGGGATTTGCCTTTTTATTATAAAATTTATACTCGTTGGTTTTGAAATCAGTTGTAGTAATGCTAATTACGGTAAAAGGCTTATTAGCAGTTAATGAATCGGTTAGTTTTTTATTTTTTCCGGTAATAAGTACTTCGTAAGAAATGTTTTGATAATACGCCAGATATTGTTTCATTTTTGTTTCGTCAAAAGCAACTTCTACATTTTTAGCATTCTTTAATTTAAATGAGGTTGTGCTGTTAAGGTCAATTGTAAAAGAAGAATCGGGCAAATTAAAATGCTGAACCTTGATCTGCTTAATTTGTGGTGGAATATAGTTTAAAACAATACGATCTCGCCATTCATTTTCTTTTGCAACAAACCTTGGTATTAAATAACCTTTAAACCCAGGTATAAAACATACAAATGGATCTTTATAATTTTCCAGCGATTCGGGGTCTGTTAAAAGCATGTAAGACCCTTCATAATCGGGCGGTTCGTGGCCAACATAATATTGTTTTACTAATTTATCTCCAGTATAGATCTCAACTTTAATAGCCCTTGAAGCCATAAATTTTAAAACTCCTGCTTTTGCATCCTTACTAACAGGCATTTTAACCTCAACATGCTTTATAGTTTCAAACAAATTTAAAATAGCATCGCTTCTGCAACTATATTTGTCGTTAACGATCCAGCCTTTTGGTGTACGGGTAAGAGTAGAACTATTTCCTTCTTTGTCTGCAATAAAGATCTTTGTGATCGCAGCTGTATCGGTAAATTTAAAATTTCTGGCATCCTCATCAACAGTAGTTGAGCGGTGTTTTGTTTTGTAAATGAAAATAGAAACTACAGCAAGGATTAATAAAATTACAATAATAATAACTGAAGATGTCTTTTTCATTTTAGGTAATAGAAAGATCGGTATTATTTAAATTCACTACGGGAATCAAATAAAGAGCTCGCTAAATTATTAAAACGGATACCCACTTCAAAGCCACCAGCATAGTTGGTACCTGTTCTGTAACCTGAAATATTAATATCATACGATCCGAAAAAAGCCCAATCACCTGCTTCAAAAATTAAATTAGGGATAATAGCATCTTTTGAACGGTAGAACAAGCCAATACCAAATGCATTTTGAATTTTTTGACCAGTAACTTTAGTTCCTGTCTTCATGCGGTATTTTATATAAGTACCCGTAACAAATTGCCAGGCTTTACCTTGTTGGCTATATAAAAAAGTAGGTGTTACGGTAAATTTCGTATCCTCAAAATCAAAATTAGTTATAATGTTACTTGTTAATCTTATCGGCAATCTATAAGTAGAGCCCGGACCAAAATCCTGTACAGCCCTGTTCAAATGAAATGCACCAACCGAAATTTTTACTGAAGAAACGTCATCATGATCCTGATCTGTTTTTACCTTACTGTATTCCCATGCAGCACCGGCAGCAATATCTGTTGTAGTGAATTGCCTGTAAACTACAGTTTCTCCGGTTGGCAGGGTGTTGTCAATATTATTTCCATCAAACTGAGAACCATATGTTAGTTTATTATAATTAGCATTGTTTGCGGAAACACCACCGGCAAGACCCACGCTAAAAGCGCTTCTTCTGCCTGTTTTAATAATACCACTCAGGTTTAATAAAGCGTTTGTTTTTTGGAGGTTTGCAGATCCCGCTTTATCATTAAATACAGTTAAACCAATCCCTAAAAAAGCTTTACGTCTTTTTGATTTGAATAAACCACCATCTACAGAAACTGCGATCGTTTGAAAAGCTTTGTTCATTGCAGCCCATTGACTGCGATAATTGATAATGGCTCTAAAGTAACCATTGTAAAAACCGGTATTGGCAGGACTGTTAAATAACGGCGCTTCATTTACATTAGAAAAGTGAATGTCCTGCGCTTTTAAATCAACATTACAAACAATAATCAGAAAGCTAAATGTGTATATTATTTTTTTCATAAGTTCTTTTAAAATTCTACAAGTATTACCTCACTAACGTTACGTTACTTTTTAAAATTTTTGGTTCGTTATAAACATTTTTATATGTGATAAGATAAGCATAAACGCCTGTTATAGCAGATTGCCCGTTAAAATTACCATCCCAACCTACTAATGGATCGGTTGACCTGAACACTTCTTGTCCCCACCTGTTCCAGATACGGAACTCAAAATCTTTTACAAATAAAGCGCTTCCCAAAGGTTGAAACAGATCATTATGACCATCACCATTAGGTGAGAAGCCTGTTGGCATTTGTATGTCAATTGTTTTATCTGTAAAAACAGCAATAATATCATCCGTTTGATTAAATCCAATAGCAATAGAATCCATACTCAATGGCCTGCTATTTAACACCTGGTTATTTTTAATTTCCCAATGGTCAAAAACATAATTTGTACTTGTTGGAATCGCTTTTAACGGCATCGGTTCCGCATAATAAAGCCCCGTCCATTTATAATTATTCAATAAAAGTGTGTTCAATCTTACGTCACCTGCTCCGGGAGGCTCAACATCTACCGTTATATAGTATGGGCCAACCATACCATAACAGCCAACGGCAGTAAAGGCAGTTTTCATATAATCACATCGTGTATAAATATTTCGCCGTAACTGCGCGGTAAGCGTATCCCATTGGTCAATAACGGTGCTAAAGACGCCTGCTATTGGTGTTGATGAAGGATCTTCATGATACTTCATTTCTTTTAAATATAAATTTTTTACATAATCAAAATGCGCTAAAATATTTTCGCATTTTAAAGGCCCGTTCAAAAGATCCTGGTACCTGTTCTTATACTCTTGCTGGAACCCCGAATTTCCGGTATTTGCATTCATTAAAGCTCTCAACATCATACCGTGACCATTACCACCACCAGGACTAACAGCATAGGTGTTTGAATATATTGAACAAGGAGGAGTAATAGCGCTACCATATACTAAAGTATTTGTTGTAACGGTAGTAAAATTAAAAGTAGCAGGTGTGTTCCATAAATAATAGTGCCATTTGTTACCTGCTTTAGTTGGTTGGCCGCCTCTTGCAAAGGCAACATTATAGTTCCAAAGATCACTGTTTAAAGCATAACTGTTCAGGATCATGTAGTCCATAAAACTTGATTTATCCAAACGGCTCATAGCTGTTGCATAACGCGAAGCATTATTCATTGGCTGACCAGTGATCCAATCATAAACACTTGTTCGGAAATTATTTGAAAAAGTAGTTACAGAACCATCATTGTTATGATAAAACAACATGTCTAAAGAATCTTTGGATTGCTGATGATAGAATTTTTCGTACTCTGCATCATAACATTCTCTAAGATCATAAACACCCTGGTACTTTCCATTAAGAAATGCAACAACAGGTTTTATGTGTAAAGGATTTACATCAATATTATTTTTAGCGGCAAGCGATTGTAAAAAAACATCACGGATCCCGGTTCCAAAAGCTATACCACCATTTGTTGGTGAAGGCACTGAAGAATTACTTTCAAAATCGCCGGCTTTTAAATGAAGCGTTGGAAAAACTGTCCGGGAGCTGGTTCCTAATCCTTCAACGTTAAAGATCTGACCTTCGAAATTACAGCCAGAGCCAAATCGATCGTCGATAGAAATATAAAAACCTTTTTGTTTTGTTTTCCACGATTCCTGGATCGGCTTGTTGATCTGGGCATAGCCTTCGCTCACCTGCTTCATCTTGTCGTAATATTCCACATGGAT
>JBDSFC010000383.1:0-4799 GCA_039919745.1 Bacteroidia bacterium
TAGTTAACAAGTCTTCTTAAATATTCGACAATAACAGTTCGTTTTTTTGTTCGCGAATTAGTTATTGTCCAAATACCTGTTTTTTGTTTTTGAGTTTTAAACGTCCATATGTCGCCTTGAGAAATCATGAAAGAAACACTGTTTGGATAATTTATCAAGCGCTAAAAAGCAAGATAATGCACTAAAAAATAAAACTAAATAGCGAAGAAGTCCGAAATGAAATTAGAATTATGGCACGAACTTATTTGACATATTCCAGAGATAAGGGAGATTTAAATTCGATTTAATGGAATTGAGTAAGAAAAGGGCTTTTTGGAGTTAGACTAGAAGAAATAAGATCACTATTACAAAAGAACGATTGTGAAAGTTTATTAGAGTAATGCCTTTAATTGCGTAAATTTATTTTGAAAATACCGTGAACTCTTATGGCCAAGCAAAAAAATATACCTGATACTTCAAAAGAAAAATATTTAAAAAGCGCCTTCTTATCAAAAGTAGTAATAAATGAAATTGAAGGTGTATTGCTTCACTATAATCGTGATCAAAAAGTAGAATTAACCGAACATTTAATAAAATTTTTTGAAGAGTTAATGGAGTATGCTAAAACAAATGACGTTCTTCTCTTACAACAATTTACAAATCGTGAGGTAGAATTGCTAAAAAAATACCGTAGTGCATATAAGCCTTACGAGGCTAGGAAATTTTTCTCACTATTTGATTTTAAAAATGTTTTACTGGATAAAAATTATTTTACAGAAGAGAAATTTAATGCCCTTCCTGGCGTAGAAAAAACATTAAGTGAGCAAGACGTAACAACATTTTGTAATCACATGGATAATGTTTTGCATGAAAAGCTTTATAGTATTTATCTTGAAGAGGATGTTCCTGATGCTACGTCTGTTGCTCCCTTAAAGGAAGAGAATGATAAGGATATGACCGAAGCACGTCGCTTATTGGCTATTCATTATCTTTTTAAAGCAACTTTAGGGACTGATTATCGTAGCCGGACAGATACAAGTGTTTACGCGCGCTTCGCTCATTTGTTATTAGGCAAAAAAATAACCAAACTACAGGATTCAAGTATCTATAAAAAATATAAAAAGCTTCCCAACTACAATAAAGGTAAACAGCTTATACAGGATTTACAGTATATCAAACCTTTTTTCGAAGCATTAGATATGCAAAATGCGGTTGATATGATTGAAAAAGAAATTGAAACCGAAACCAAAGAGCTTAATCCTTAGAAAGTACTATCAATTAATCCATGTTACCTGTGTAAACAAAGCGAATCAACCTGTAATCAATCTGTAATCAATCAGAATTCAATCCCTCCGCAATCCTTCCCGTTTATTACCCGACAATAATCCTGATTTAAGCGACAGAATTTTTTATTTACGCGTCAATCTTTTCGTTTTTGGATTAATTTATCCGTCAATTTTTATTTTTTATCCGTCACTATTTTACGGGCAAGTTTAGAGCTTAACCGTCAATGTTAAAGGTGTACCTACCAGGTTCAAAATAAATTCCCTTTGTTTTCAGGCTTTTTGACCCTCTGCAATTAATTTGGGTATACCTGTGGGATGACCCCCAGCCCTCAACCTGCTACTACCTTTGATTTGTGGGCCGTTTTTGATCGACCCGACAAATGTCAGGAATAGTAACAATTAAAAAAAACAAATCATGGAAACAGTAAACAACATCGCATCGGGCGAAACAGAAACAACAACAAAAACAGGAGTATTAAGCGCAAGTGTAATTACCCTGGAAGTAGTTTTAAATGTATTGAAAAGTAATGGTATTGAGCATAAGGCACTCGCCACTGATCAGGATGGGAGAACCATTCTACTGGTAACATACAAAGAAAGCCAGCAAAGTATTATCAACGACATAGTAAGACTGATGAACTTTTTTGATGAAGCAGCAGCACTTTTTATTCCCCTGCTTAAAGCAGCATTAACAAAGCTTCAGGACGACTCAGAGCAAATCCTGGAGGAGCTGGGCAAAAAACACGAGTTTAAAAAATCATTGAATTTGGCAAGTTTCAATCCACAACCTAAAAAAGAACAAAACAATGGAAACGACTAAAGAAAATAATCCGACACCGCCAGTTGGTGGAAGCATTCCCGAATGGGTGATGCACTTGCTTACAGGCCTTGGCACTATGGGTGCAGAATACATGATGTTCATTAAGCCCTTGCAGGAAAAAATGGAATTGCAAAGCAGGCTAATTACTGAACAGGGAAAGCGCATAGACGAGCTGGAAGACCTCATGCAAAATCGCCGTAAGCCAAAACGCTATATGCAGTCGCAAAGTGAGGAGGAAGACGAAGACAACGAGGAAGAAGACAAAGACTTATTCCAGGTAAGACGAAAGCCAACACCCGTAACGAAATATAACAAGAACGTTCGCATAAAATTGTAATGACATGAAACCGAGAAACACAACCGAAGAAAGCCTGAAAGTACCCGCCGATGTGCTGATAGACATTTTAGGCATCATCGTAAAAGAAAGCCTAAAGCATGAGATCACACAAGTGATTGAAAGTCGAAGTATAGTTGTGGTAGCTGTGTTTTTAGATAACGGCTCATTAAAGCAGCAACGTGCGCTGCAAAATATCCAAAATATTTTGGAAGAATACCGCGAATACCGGTGGAGTGATAGTGAAGACATAAACTGGAGGGAACACTAATGGAAAAAGAATGTCAATACTGCCGCGAAACCTTTACCGTGAAGCGAATCGATTCTGTTTATTGCTCACGGTCTTGTCGCCAAATGGCTTACATGGAGCGAAAGATGGAAAAAATTCGGGTGGCTAAAACACAGGTAATTGAAATAGGCGACAAGTTACAGGTAGCAGTTCTCCAACTTGACGCTTCACCTGAAATGGAACAGCCGTCAACTGACAGCTATTTGAAGATAGAGGCGCCAAAAGAGATCGCATCAGCCAAACCTAAAAAAGAAGAAGAAAATTACATTCCGGTAGACTGTGCTTTTTTAGATGCGATCAGGGAACAAACAGACAATTGCCATAACCAGGAAGCGCTGAACAATTGCATAAACATCCATATGGATGTATCTGCTTATTGGGTTGGTCAACGGCTGCGCTGCCTTATCGAATGCCTGCTTGTTTTGTCCGAAGCCAAATATGCGAAAGTAGCTGACCTTATGGAAATTTGTAATGCTTTCACACACATTACGCGCTCTGTACATTATAAAAGTCTGCCAACTATTTTCCCTTATACCGACGACATTCCACTATTACGCGACAAGCTGAAACAGGTCTGTTTAAAAATTCAGAAAGCAGACGAGATCAAATTCAGGCTGGATAAAGAAGATAAAATACAGCTGATAGCAACACGATATGAACTGGCGCAATACATCTCAAAGAAGAAATTCAGCCAGCTGGAATTTTCATATAAGTAAAGAAAAATAAAATCAATAATTAACCAAATAACTACTATTAAAAAATGCATAGGACATCCCAAACCCATAGATATACGGTGATTTCAGGATGTTAGTAAAAGAACTTTTGTGTGTGAAAAGATTTGATTATCTTAGACTATAAACCTGATTCAAAAAGGTTTTAGGTACAAGAGTTCTTTGAAATGCTGGGAGGTGAAAAATGAAAAAGCACAAAAAACTGGGCATAGATGAGCTAAGGAATTTTCCGGGCTTTGAGAATTTTACTGAAGAAGAAGCGGAAGAAGCCATTAAAACAATAGAGGCGCTTTCCATTCTATTCTACGAACTGTTCATGAAAGAGAAGTATGAAAATGTAAAACATTTAAAATTAGAAGATCATGAAACAGAACATCAACAACGGCTTGCAGCTTAACAAATTTGCCAAAGGCAAGCAGGCAGAAACGATTATTACCGAGATATTGAACTGTGTGATATACACCCGCGTAAGCTCAAAGGAGCAAATGGATACCAACCAAAGCTTAGAGTGGCAGAAAAAATATTGCGAGGAGTATGCGATTAAAAACAAGTTCCACATCAAGGGTTTTTTCGGAGGCACTTATGAAAGTGCCAAAAGCGATGAGCGCAAAGAGTTTAACCGCATGCTGAAATTTGTAAAGGCAAGTAAAGAGGAAATAACTTACATCCTTGTTTATAGCTTAGACAGATTCAGCAGAACCGGAGACAGCGCTATTTACATTGCCGGTGAATTGAAAAAAACGGGTGTAAACATTTTAGCAGTCACTCAGCCCATTGATACCAACTCACATGCAGGGGCTTTGCAGCAAAACATCCAATTTATTTTCAGCAAGTACGACAATGACTTGCGCAGGCAGAAAACCATTGACGGCATGCGCGAAAAATTGCTCAGAGGCGAGTGGATAGGGGTTGCACCAAAAGGTTATTCGTATGTAAAAGGAGCCGAAAAGCAAACCATCATTATCAATGAGCAGGGCGAGCTAATGCGTCAAGCCTTTGAGTGGCGAGCCAATGGTATGACGTACGATCTTATTGTCGAAAAGCTGGGAACCTACGGATTGAAAATAGCCAAGCAAACTTTAACGGAGACTTTCAGGAACCCGTTTTACTGCGGCTATCTTTCACACAACCTACTAAATGGAGAAGTAGCAAAAGGTAAACAACCGGGATTGATCAGCGAGGAATTATTTTTCAGGGTGAATGCACTTCAAAAAACAGAAGGTTTTAAATGCAATCCTGTAAACGATAACTTGCCGCTGAAAATCTTTTTGAAGGATGCCGACACGGGAGTTCCTTTTACAGGTTATCTTGTAAAAAAGAAAAAGCTTTATTACTACAAAGTAAATAAGGTAGGTATCAA
>JBDSFC010000392.1:0-2633 GCA_039919745.1 Bacteroidia bacterium
TATCATACAATGGCGGACCAAATTATTCGTTTGACGATGAAAATATTATATCTGCTGCAAATAGTTATTATTACAAAGCCGTTGTAAAAGACAGTTGCGGTAATTCAAGAACTTATAGTAATATTTCAAAAACTATTTTATTAAAAGTTCAGGAAGATGATGAAAGCATCTTTACAAAACATATAAGTTGGAGCGATTACCAGGGCTTTGCGGGATCTGTGAGCGGTTATAATATTTACAGGGTAATAAACGATGTGATCCCTGCTTCACCGGTAGCTTCAACCGGTCCTGCTATTACTACTTACGTTGATAATCTGGAAGACGAAGCGCCTAATGGCTCTAATGTGGAATATCTTATTGAAGCGGTTGAAGGAATAGGCAATCCTTATGGTTTTATGGAAGCAAGCAAATCAAACACAGTTGCTATTTATATGGAAGGAAAAATTTATGTACCTACCGCTTTTGCACCGAAAGGAAAAAACAGAATATGGTTACCTGTTACGCATTTTGTAGATAAGCAGGAATATACTGTTTCGGTTTTTAACCGATGGGGAAATAAAATATTTGAAACACACGATGATACCAAAGGCTGGGATGGCGCCGGCTCTCCCAATGATGTGTATGTTTACCTGATCACTTATAAAAACTCCCGTGGAGAGTACAAAGAGTTAAAGGGCACATTTATGCTCTTTGATTAAATAAAAAAACTCCGACAATTGCCGGAGTTTCTCTTTAAATTTAAATTCAAAATTATTTTAAAGTTGCTGTTACCCAACCTGAATCAGGGTCATTTCCTTTTGCATCTAAACCAACATAAAATTGCCATTCGTGGTTAGCATATTTACCAACGTAAGATGGTGTTGCGTGAGATGGCAACGTTAATTCATGCGTCCAGTTATAAGTTTTACCGCCATCTAAAGTTTGCGCAGGGCTTATAACAAATTCCTGTTTATTAAATACATCGTGATCGATATTTACCGATTGAGGATTTTTATCACTGCCGCCTGGTAATTTATCGCGCGAAATATTTATTTTTTCAACGCTTCTAACGTATAGATAAACTTTTTCAATTGGTAAAGGCGCATCTTTTACAACAGTTGTAACATGCACTTTTATTGGATCTTTAATTCCCGAGCCTTCTACAGTAATACTAACTTTTGCTCCACCACCAGTAACCTGGTTCGCGATGTTCTTTATTTTGTCAAATAATCCCATGTTTAATTTTTTTAATTTATATAAGTCTAAATTAATATTAAAATCCCAATGCCGCTGTTTTTTAACGTACTATCTTAAAACTTTATAAAACACTGAAAATCAATAGGTAAATACGCTCATTCTTTTCCATAACAACTACTTTATATCTTTTTTATTTAAAATCGTTATTACAAGAAGTAGTAAATAAATTTAGCTAATAATTAATCCACATTGAAACACAACTATTTCATACTTTTTATTTTTGTTTCTTTTTTTGCGACTGCTCAAAAAAAAACTGCCGCAAAATTAACACGCATCTTATTTATTTTTGATGCCAGCAAAAGTATGATCGCCAAACATGAAAACACTACACGCATGGATGGCGCGAAAAATTTATTTTTTAAATTCATTGATAGTTTAAGTAAAGATAAAAGTTTACAATTTGCTTTACGTATGTATGGGCATACTGTAAAATATCCGCCGGGTGATTGTAAGGATAGTAAATTAATTGTGCCCTTTGGTCCAAATAATCTTGCTTTAATAAAAGAGAAAGTAAAAGCAGCATCGCCTACGGGCATCACTCCAATTGAGCATTCGATGACCGAAGCCGCGAATGATTTTATTGATAATAAAACAAATAATGTAGTAATTCTTATTACCGATGGTATTGAAGAATGTGGAGGAGATCCTTGCAGTGCACGTCAAAAATTAATGGAGAAAGGAATTATTTTTAAACCATTTATTATTGGTATTGGCTTAACGCCTGAACAAATAAAAACTTTTGAATGTGTGGGAACTTTTTATGATTATGATGATCAAAGTACATTTAGTAATATCACAACTATTATTCAACAGCAAAAATTAAACAAAACATCGTCGCAGGTAAATTTATTAGACGACAAATCGTTTCCTTCTGAAACCAACGTGGATGTTACGTTCTACGATGTTGCCAGAAAAGAATATAAATACAATCTTATTCACACATTAAATTATAAGAACAATCCGGATACATTATACATTGATGATTTTCCTACTTACAAAGTAATTGCACATACGATCCCTGAAACGGAAAGTAAAGAAATAAAATTAACTCAGGGCAAACACACCATTATTCCTATTGATGCGCCGCAGGGCTTTTTAACCATTAACAGGCCTACAGGTGTTTACAATTATAACGAACGCGTAAAATGTGTTGTAAGAAAATCGGGGGAGATGCAAACTATTAACGTACAGTTATTGAACGCTACTGAAAAATATATTATCGGAAAATATGATCTTGAAATTTTAACGTTGCCAAGAATTAATATTAGCCAGAATACTGTTGAGCAATCAAAAACAAAGACCATTGAAATACCCAATGCCGGCGTGTTGCAGGTTAAATGCCTTGAAGCGGGCGATGGCTGCATACTTGTAAAACGAAATGATAAACTGGAATGGGT
>JBDSFC010000402.1:0-5700 GCA_039919745.1 Bacteroidia bacterium
GTTGTTTGAATAACATCTGCTTCATAAACTCCTCTGCCATATGTTGCAGCATATATTTTACCCGGTGATGCGGGTGTTGTTTCCATATCCATTATAGCTACATTTGGTAAACCTGTATTATATAATGTCCAGGTAGTTGAAGAATTATCTTTATAATAAACGCCAATATCCATTCCAATATAGATGCGATCATTTGAGCCTGGTTCGTATACCGAACAGTTTGCCGGTAAGTTTGGTAAATTAGAAGAAATGTTCATCCATGATGCGCCACCATCTACCGTTTGGTAAACTTTACTACCTGCGGTATATCCGCTTATAGTAACCCATGCAGTATTAGGATCATTTGGATCTATAGTAATAAAAGTCAAATTTCCAGCAGGTACAGTTTGCGTTACGTTTGTCCATGTTGTTCCACCATCAATAGTTTTACGAATAGAACCGGGATACAAAACATAAATTACCTGGTTGTTAGAAGGAGCAATAGCAAACTCAGCAACAGATCCACCGCCGCCGGTAGTTCCTATCTGTGTCCATGATGTTCCATAATTATTTGATTTAAACATTTGATTACGTCCACAATAAATTGTGTTTGCGCTTATCGGATCTTGTTTCCATGGAGTAACCCAGGCGCCTGTACCTGTAATACCTGAAGTAATACCTAACCAGCTTGTGCCGCCATTGGTTGATCTGTTTAAACTGCCATTAAATTGTTCGGCAAACATATAATTATTATTTGTTCTGTCAATAAAACAATCCATTCCATCACCCGCTAAACTGGCAACGTAATTGGCTCCGTTTCTTACATTGGTTCCATTATCCTGATGTCCGGTTATCCATGTATTTGGTGTAAGTGCTGACATACCTATCTTATAGATCTGGGCAATATTTCTTGTTGCTGTAAGATCTGTCCAGGCGCTTCCTGTATATGAATAAATACCACCGTCATTCGTTGAAAAAAGAGTTCCTGTTGTTGTATATTCTAATTCATGAATATCTGCATGCACGTATGGTGGTGATCCTGTTCCGATCCAGCAACCTGTACATGTCCATGAAGTACCATCATTTGTAGACCTCCAGATATTAACACCACCAACAACAATTTCACCGGGAGTAATAGGAGATGCGGCAATTGCAAGATCATACCAGCCTTGTCCTGCGCCTGTAGATGTTCCGGCGCAAGAGTTACCAATAATGTTTGGCGATGTAGCGGCAGTGACAAAACTTGCACCATCATTCGTAGATCTGTAAATACCGTTCAATTGGCTATCTGAACTCCTGCTGGCAAGCACGTAAACGTTAGATGGATTTGTTGGTGTAACAGCAATAGACATCCTGTTAATTCCTGAACTTGGGATACCCGTATTAACAAGAGTAAAACTTGTTCCACTATTAGTAGAACGATAAAAGGATCCACTGGCAGCATAAACAATTGTTGGATTAGTAGGATGAAATTTTAGGTCCCAGCAATTAATCGTACTCACTGATGCAAAAGATGTTCCGCCATTTGTACTTCTGTAAATACCGGCATTTGTTGCTGCAAAAATTATTTGTGGGTTAGTTGGATCTAATACCAAGCGATGAATAACCCTGTTTTGTGAAAGCGTAAATGTTAATCCACAAGGTAACCATGTATTTCCACCATCAATTGTTTTATAAACACCATCTGAACTTACAGGAAAAGCTGATAATATATCATCGCCACCACCTGTTGCCAGGTACATAATATTTGGATTAGTTGGATCGATAGCAAGATCAGAAACTGCTGTTACAGGAAGATTATCTGTATTTGTTGTCCAGGATACACCACCATTTGTAGTTACCCATAAACCACCACCAGCGGCACCGGCATATATTATTGAAGGATTGGTTGGATGAAAAGTAAGAAAATTATCACGGCCTGCTTTTCTTGGGTAACCACCAACAGAGCCTGTTGGTGCTCCAAACGGACCAACAGAGATCCAGGTATTTGACATAACAGAACTGGTGCTGCTAAATTTATTAGCACTACCGCCTTGTTCATTTTTCTTTAAAAATTCTGCAAAGTTTTTTGGGCCCTGACCAAGTATAGCAATATCACCACTTGGATAAACGCGCGGTCCTACAAAATATTCCCAACGTTTAAAGGCTTTATAACCTGTACTTTTTACAGTTACATCCTTGTCTTTAAAGTAATCATAAAAGTCTTTTTGAACCTCATAAAAATTTGCGTTAGGGCTTTGTACTTTTTCAACCCACTCTTGCGCCAAATAATTATTTGAAATTATTGCAGCCGCAAATAATAATACTATTTTTTTCATTTTATTTATTTTATATTGGGTATATCAGGAAAACGCCTGATAGAAGTAACTAAACTATGAAAAAAATTCCTGAAACCAAAGGCTTTTAACAATTAAATTCATGCAAATTATATTACATTTGATAATGAAAGTTTACAAAAAAACTCTACTATTAGCGATATTCTGTTGCGCTTTAATAGCCTGCTCACAAAAAAAACTGGTTAGCGGACAAATTAATTATACTCAGCCATATTGTGGGGGAGCGCGGCCCACACCCGAAATGCTTGAAGATGCTCAAAGAGCAAAACCATATGCGAATAAAACCATCATTATTATTTCCGGCAAAGGAAAAGTGGATTCGGTAAAAACCAATAACGGTGGTGAATTTAAAACAACCTTAAAAATTGGGAACTATAAATTATTTGAAGCCTGGCGTTATTATAAAAAAGCGGCTCAAGGTATGGTTGTAAGTGATTTTGATATTGAATGTCAAAAAATTGAATGGAAAAAAGAAATTAAAGAAATACTTATAACAAAAACAGATATTAAGGTTACTGATAAAAATGAGATCATAGAAACATGTCCATGGAATTTACCTTGTATACTCGAATCACACAAGCCCCCTGCCAGGGAATAATTTAAACCAGAATTTTTATTGTTTTTGAACGAAGCCCATTAACCATTTAATGGCAGCTTCTTCACGTGTAAACACTTTTGAAGGATGGTGGTGTTTGTTGAACTTTATAAAGAAATTGGCCATGATACGTTGCGGTAAACTTTTTATTAAAAGTGCTTCGGCTAATTTTAAGTTGCGGTATGGATTATTTTTTCCGGCGTAATTTCTTGCTTCGGGAGAGAGATTCTTTTTTCCGTTTCTTACATCAATTAAAACCGGAGTGGCTTTTCCTTCTGTAATAATATAACACGCGTCAACCTGTTGTTTGATCTCATCAAAATCAATTTCGTCATCCGTGTCGTTAAAGGCAATTCGCAAAAAGCCTCTTTCATCAAAATTAATTTCAGAATTATATGTTTTTAAAGATCTCAACTAATAATTTCAAAGATATTATACTATCAAATATACAAATCCATTTTTGAGAGCGCAACTATTTTAAGCTTATTCTTAAAACCTTATAATTTTATACCGGCAATACATACATCATCTATCTGTTCAAGCTTACCTTTCCAATTGTTAAAAGTCTTGTCTACCAAGGCGAATTGTGCATCTATAGAAAGCTCTTTCATTTCAAAAAATAATTGAGATAAACGCTTACGCATAAACTTTTTACCACTCGTCCCAACTTTATCGCCGCCAAACTGATCATAATAACCATCAGTAGAAAAATAAAGGGTATCGCCTTTATCCAGATCTATTGTTTGAGTAGTAAATGGCTTACCATGTTCAGATAAACCTATTGGCTGCTTATTTGCTGTTAGTTCTTTTATTTCATTTTTGTGAATATACCAAAGCGAATTATTGGCGCCCGCCCATTTAACATTTACAAAATTACCGTTGCGTTGAACTGAACACAATGATATATCCATACCATCTTTTACATTTTGCCCGGTTTTCGAAAATGTTTCTAAAACTAGCTCCCTTGTCTTATCTAAAATTTTTCCAGGATCAGTTAAGCCATATTCTTTAACCGAACTATCCAGGGCATTACTGCAAACAACACTTACCAAGGCCCCCGGCACACCATGGCCGGTACAATCAGCAACGGCAAACAAAACGGTTTCTTTTATTTTGTAGAGCCAATAAAAATCGCCGGCGATAATGTCTTTCGGTTTATAATAAATAAAACTGTCTCCTAACTCTTGTTTTATTTTTGTTATTGGTGGCAAAATTGCTTGCTGCAAATTTTTCGCATAATTAATGCTATCAATAATATCTTTTTTTTGTGATTCGATGAGATCGTTTTTTTGTTGTAATAAAATATTATCTTTTTTCTTTTGATTGTTGCTTTTTAAAACGATCAACACTAATACAAGTAATAAAAGCAAGCCACCAAAAGCAGAATAAATTAATATCTGCTTTCTTTCCAATGCATTTTTATTTTCTGTTTCTTTTTTTATTTGTTCGCTTTTTATAGTTTCCTGTTCTTTATTAAACTCATACTGCATTTCGTAACGTGTTATCTCTGCTGTTTTAGAAGAGCTGAATAATGAATCTTTATATTTTTCGGCCCAAACTCTATTACTAAAGGCCGAATCTGCATTTCGTAGTTTGTAAAAGCAAAGCGACTTGTCAAAATACAGATCAGAGACACGGTTAATATCGTTATTTTGAGCGGCTAATAACATAGAGTGATCATAATCTTCCAGTGCTTCTTTGAACTTTGACCTATTCTTATTTATATCGCCTCTATTTTCGTAATAATGAGCAAGAATAGAAGGATTAGTTTTTTCGTTTACAAGGCGTGATGTCAGATCTGAATATTTTGAAGCGGAATCTAATTTTTGAGTTTGAATATAGAGTGTTGTAAGGTTATTTAATGTAAGCGCTTTTTTTGAAGCGGAGGCATCTTGCTTATCATTTAGATAAATTGTTTTTGCGTAATAATAAATGGCGGAATCGAATTGTTTTGTTTTAAAAAAATTATTTCCAATGTTTGAATAGGATGTGGTAATTCCTTTTTCATCTTTGTCTTCGATGCGTATTTGTAATGCTTTTAGTAATAATACTTTTGCCTTCTCATATTCATGGATATCATTATATACATTTGCAAGATTTGAATAATTACTGGCTAACGACTTTTTTATTTTTTCGTTGATCTTAATTGCCTCTGTTAAATAAAAAATTGCACGCGGATAATTTCCTGATTTACGGTAAAGGACTGCTATATTACTAAGACTGCCGGCAATGGCGGAAGAGTCATTTTTTCTATAATTGTAATTCAACAATTGATTCGTAACATCTAGCGCTTTTTGAATATCGCCTTTAAAATAATAGGTGGTGGTAATATCGGCCAGGTAATTTTTGTAGTAAACCGAATCTTTGTATTTTAAAATACATTTATCAACTTCCAGTTTGTATTTGCCAAACATTCTCAGTGCAGGAGAAAAGTTTTCTTCCTTATCATAACAATCAAGCAGCTTTGTATAATTACGTAAACGAATGGTATCATTCTTTTCCGTTTCAATATTTTTTAATAAAAGTTCACACTGAGCCGATATTATTTTAGCAGTAAATAAAAATAATATTAGCCAGGCAATTTTTTTCATTAAAAATTTTGTAAAAAGGTTAGGCTTTTAAAAAGCTCAAGATCTTTTCAACGCTCGCTTTTGCATCACCATACAACATTTCTGAATTTGGTTTGTAGAATAAAGGATTATCTTCTCCTGAGTAACCGGCGCTCATTGATCTTTTCATGATTATAACTTTCTCCGCTTTCCACACTTCAATAACAGGCATGCCATAAAT
>JBDSFC010000410.1:0-8142 GCA_039919745.1 Bacteroidia bacterium
GCCCAATGTTATTGGACAATTGTAACAATTGCCATTCCAGTCCAAGTGCATTTGCCAGCGACTCGTATCAAAGTATCAAAGCATCAGGTCAAAGCGGTAATCTTATGTTATATACAGCTAATACCGACACTAATAATCCTATAATGCCGCCTCCGCCCTACAAACATTTAGACTCTTGCGAAATAAAAGCGCTAAGTTTATGGATCACTCAGGGATGTTTAAATAACTAAAAAAGCGCAAAATTTTATTACCCAAAAAAATGTATTTTCTCGATAGCATCGAGTATCTTTATGTTTTATATTATGACAAAACAAGAAAAAATAAAAAATTTTGATGCTAATGGAATTGGCCAACTTAACGATGGTATGTTTGGTTTGCCATTTACCTTAGAAGAATCTGAAACGGTTTTAATTCCTGTGCCCTGGGAAGTTACAGTAAGCTACGGCGGAGGCACAGCGCAAGGACCGGAAGCTATTTTAAACGCAAGTTACCAGGTTGATCTTTATGATCCCATTGTAAAAGATGCGTGGCATAAAGGCATTGCAATGGATGAAATAAGCACAGAGGTAAAAGAAAAAAGCCTTGCGCTACGCAAATCCGCCGAAGAGTATATTGAAGCTTTGGCACAAGGTGCTGATGAAAAAAATAATGACCTTAAGAACATCTCCGAAAAAATAAAAAAAGAATGTTTATGGTTGAATGATTGGGTAAAAAATCGAGTACTACATTTTTTAAATAAGAACAAATACGTTGGTTTAATTGGCGGCGATCACTCTACACCATTAGGAATGATGCAGGCCCTGTCCACCAAGTACGATAACTTTTGCGTATTACAGATCGATGCGCATGCAGATCTACGAAATGCTTACGAAGGCTTTGAATTTTCGCATGCATCCATCATGTACAACGCATTAAAAATAAAACAGGTTGAAAAATTAGTGCAGGTGGGCATTCGTGATTATTGCGAAGAAGAATTAAATTTAATTAATAATAACAAAGGCCGGGTAAAAACATTTTTTGACCGCGATATTAAATACGCGCAATACAATGGCGATAGCTGGAACCGTATTTGTGACCGTATTGTAAATGAATTACCACAAAATATTTATTTAAGTTTTGATATTGATGGTTTGGACCCGAAATTATGTCCGAATACCGGAACACCCGTTGCGGGTGGGTTTGAGACGGAGCAAATTTTATTCTTGTTAGAGAAAGTTGTGAAAAGCGGAAGAAAAATTATTGCGTTTGATATTAACGAAGTAACACCGGGACCTGAAGGCGATGAATGGGATGCAAATGTAGCAGCGCGCTTATTGTACCGTATTGCTAACATGGCTAAAATGAGCGTGAGCAAATAATGCGTATTTCAAAAATTAAATATTTAATAATCTTTTTATTGATGAGCTCTTTGTTGTTTTCGAAAAAATTAAAAGAAGGAAATTACCGTGCTGTTTTAATTTTAAATGAAAAAGATAACATTGAATTGCCTTTTAATTTTGAAGTTAAGTACAAAGGCAAAAAGCCAAATATTATTATTAAAAACGCTGACGAACGCATTGTTGTTGATGAAGTAACGATAAAAGGCGATTCGGTTAATTTTAAAATGCCGGTATTTGATACTGAATTCAGAACGGTTTTTGCTGGTGATAATTTAGAAGGTGTTTGGATCAATCATTACAAAACTACAAACAACACCATAAAATTTAAAGCTACTTACGGAGAAAGCAATCGCTTTGCTTTTGTTCCCGGAAAAGCTAATCCTTATTTTGAAGGACGATGGGAAACTACTTTTTCCCCAAACACAAAAGACAGTTCAAAAGCCATTGGTGTTTTTCACCATACAGAACAAACCGATTATATGACCGGCACCTTCTTAACAGAAACTGGTGATTACCGCTACCTGGAAGGCATGAAGCAGGGCAACAAATTATATTTAAGCAGCTTTGACGGTGGCCACGCATTTTTATTTATTGCAGAATATACAAATGAAGAATTAATCGGTAATTTTTATTCAGGCTTAACATGGATAGAGCCATGGAAAGCAAAATTAAATCCTGATTTTAAATTAAAAGATGCCGAAGAAATTACGTTCTTAAAAAATAAGAATGAGAAAATAAACTTTTCGTTTCCGAACCTTGATAAAAAAATTACTTCTTTAAACGATAAAAAGTTTGAGAACAAACCTGTCATTATACAAATAATGGGTAGCTGGTGTCCTAATTGTATGGATGAAAGCGCTTACCTGTCGCAGATTTACAAACAATATCAAAAAGAAGGATTAGAAATTATTGCTTTGGCGTTTGAAAAAACAAGTGATCTTGAGAAAGCAAAAAATAATTTGCTGAGGTTAAAAAAACGTATTGGAATGGAATACGAAATTCTAATTACCCAACAAACAGGGAAGGAAAAAGCAAGTGAGGTTTTATCGGCATTAAATAAAATAACTGCTTTTCCAACAACTATTTTTTTAAATAAGCAACACCAGGTAATAAAAGTGCATACAGGCTTTAGCGGCCCGGCTACAGGTAGCGATTATGAAGTGTTTAAACAACGCACAGAAAGTTTAATTAAACAATTAGTAAAAGAATAATGTCAGTTCGAGTAAATTTTTGCCTGCTCTTGCAAAAATTGTATCGAGAACATCTCGATTAGAAAATTTAAAGAGACAAAATTTTCTAATCGATGTGACAATGAAATATTAAAAAAGAAAATATGTTTACAGGCATTATAGAAACACTTGCAAAAGTAGAAAAGATAGAAAAAGAAAATACAAACGTGCATTTTACTTTTTCGAGTGCTATTACAAACGAATTAAAGATAGATCAAAGTGTTGCGCATAATGGCGTGTGTTTAACCGTTGTAAAAATTGAAGGGAATAATTACGTTGTAACAGCTATTGATGAAACTTTAAAACGCACAAATCTTGGCGAATTAAAAACAGGAAACCTTGTAAACTTAGAGCGTTGTATGCCTGCCAATGGTCGTTTTGATGGGCACATTGTACAAGGACACGTAGATATAACCGCTAAATGTATTATAGTTAATGATCTTAAAGGCAGTTGGGAATTTGTATTTGAACATACAAAAAAAGACAACAACATTACAGTTGAAAAAGGAAGCATTACCATTAATGGTGTGAGTTTAACTGTTGTAACGTCTACTAATACTACTTTCTCTGTTCATATTATTCCTTATACTTTTGAGCATACGAACTTTAAAGAAATTAAAACCGGAAGCTCTGTGAATTTAGAATTTGATGTGATCGGAAAATACGTTGCTAAGATCCTGGCAAAAAAACAATTCTAGTGCCAGGTAATTCCACCAATGGAATAAATATATATTGAGCAAACTTTATTACCTTTTACTTTTGCGGGTTGCCACCCCTCCATGGCAAGCAATTCGGCCCGAAGCTTTCCACTACAGTAATCGCTTAAAACGGGTTTTAAAAACTCAACTGCAAATACTTTCCCGCTTTCATCAATAGTAAATTTTACATCCATGCTATAAACAAACTCCATTTTTTGTTTTATGCAATCACTCAGAATAGGAAGTATTTTAGCGCTGAAATATTTAGGCAGATCTTTTCTTTCGCTTTTATAATGAGCCAATGTATCTGGTGTATCATAAATTTTTTCGCAAATTTTTGTTTGAGAAAAAATATTAAAACTAAATAAGGTAAATATTATTATCAGTTTTTTCACTTATTGAGCTGAATGCAAAAGCAATTCGCCTTTGTTGTTTTTTAATAAAATAAGATTAAAGAACTTTAATTCATTATCTTTTAATATAGTTGCGATAGCATCAACGTGCATACCGTTTTTAAGTTTTATAAATTCGTGGTCGCTAAATTCATATTTGGCCGCAAGTTCACTGAAATATTTATTTGAACTGTTTACAGAAGCACTTATATTTTCAATGTCTTTAGAAAGTAATATCAATGTATTTACGATGCTGTCTACTTCATTTGGATCAACTTTTAACGTAGTGGTCTGAATACTGTCTTTATTCAGGAGTTTTATCCTGTCACCAATTTCCTTGCTAAAAGAAGCGTCGGTTTTTTTATTCTGTTTTTCAGGGTCTGCGCAAGCAGCCAGTAAGACAAAAGAAACAAGTATGTATAAAAAACGCATATAATAAAAGTATAAATTAAATTCCCAATTTCTTTTTTACGTCTTCTGTAATTTTTAGTACTGCGGGACAAACCAACGTGTTTTTAAAAGTAAGGTCAAGGATCTGTTGCATTTTTTTTCGGTTGGTATGCGGGTATTCGCGACAGGCGGTTGGCCTGTTTTCGTAAATGGAGCAAAAATTTTCTTTATCCAAAAAAGGACAGGGCGCTTGTTTTAAAACAAAATCACCTTCTTCATCCATTTCCAGGTATTTTTGTAAAAAGTCACCGGGCTTTAATCTGAGCCCTTTTGCAGCCCTTTCAATATCGCGTTGGTAAAAGATCGGCGATGTGGTTTTGCAGCAGTTAGCGCAGCTTAAACAGTCAATTTTTTCAAAAGCGTCATCATGGGCCGTGTGAAAAACTTCATCCAGGTTTTTTGGAGCTTTATTTTTAAGGCGGCGATAGAAGGTTTGATTCTCTTTTTTAAGAGTTTCTGCTTTTTTATTAAAGTCCTGGAGATCCATCTGTGCTTGCCTTTACAGGTACAAATTTGTTATAACAAAAAAGCTGCCAGGTTGTGGCAGCTTTATTTTAATTTTTTATTCAGCTTTTTTCGCTGCTGCTTTTTTTGGAGCGGCTTTTTTCGCTGCTGCTTTTTTTGGAGCTGCTTTAGTTGCAGATTTTTTAGCAGATTTTTTCTTTTTTTGACGTTTTACACCTGTTGATCCGATATGTATCTTGCCACGTTTAGTTCTTTTATCGCCTTTTCCCATAATTATTTTATTTGTTTATGTGTGTAAAAGTAAAAAATTATCTTTACCAATCAAACTATTGAATTAATTGCCCGGTAAATTTCATAAGCAAGAAAGGCTTTGCAGTAAAAAGCAAATAGACATGTTGTTCCAAAAAGGGAGCACGGCCATTGCTTTTCCATTAAAATTAATTTGGCTGGAAACAGATATTGAATACGTAAAGCCTTGCCAGGCCATGTTTGTAGTGCCAAAGAGATCATTTAAACAAGCGCATGACAGAAATAAATTAAAACGCCGTATGCGTGAAGCTTACCGGTTAAATAAAGCACCTTTTTATGAATTTGTGATCTCGAAGAACAAAAAAATTATTTTGTCTTTTTTATTTGTGGGGAAAAAGATAGAAGAGTATAAAGAGATTGAGACCTCAGTAGTATCTCACCTTAAAAAGATAGAGACAATTTTAATTAAGAAGGCAGAATAGATCAGCGTTTATTGGCTTCTCTCAGGTAAGCATCAATTGCTCCCGACATACTTGGGTTTTGTGGATTTGGTGCAAAAACATCCAAACGGTATCCCAGTTCTTTTACGGTTAAGGCAGCAACATGTCCAAAAGCGGCAATGCGTGTTGAACCTTGTTTAAAGTTAGGGAAATTGTGTTTTAATGATTTGATACCAGCCGGTGTAAAGAAAACCAAAAGATCAAACTCATTTAATGATTTTATATCGCTTAAGTTAGCACTAACCGTTCTATAAAAAGTTCCTTTGGTATAAGTAATTTTTAGTTCATCCAAAAAATCAACAATTTGTTCTTTTGTTACATCACTTGCAGGTAATAAGAATTTTTCGTCCTTATTTTTACGGATAACATCCACAAGATCTAATATTGTTCCATGGCCAAAAAATATTTTACGCTTACGGTACTGGATGTATTTTTGAAGATAATAAGCAGTTTGTTCGTTAATGCAAAAATACTTCATGCTTTCAGGCACGGTAATGCGCATTTCGTTGCAGATCCTAAAATAATGATCAACAGAAAGACGGCTGGTTAAGATAACTGCGCCATGTTCTAAAATATCAATACGCTGTGTTCTGAAATCCTGGGAGTTTAAGCCTTCTATTTTTATGAATTGTCTGAAAGTTAAATTCAGGTTATATTTTTTACCAAGGTCCAGGTAAGGATTTTTATCACCTTCGCCCGGTTTTGGTTGTGATATTAAAACGTTCTTTACTTTATTTTTCGGGTAATTGCTTATTTCAATTTTAGGCGGCGGCGGAAGTGTTATAACCGGTTTTTTTGATGATTTACGAGGACGTTTAACACTAACTGCTTTTTCAATGCTTTCTTTATCTGTTTTGCTTACTAAAACTTTTTTTTCTTTAGCCGGCTTAACAGGAGCAATATCAACGGGTTTAACTACAGGTTTTGTAATAGGTTTTGCCTGTTTTTTTATAATTTTTTTAACCGGAGCTTTTTTAATGATCTTTTTTGGAAGCGGTTTAGACTTTTTAACCACTTTTTTTGGATTGTTTTTTTGCTTAGTTGCAGAAGCTTTTTTAAGAGGCGTTTTAGTTTTTTTAATAAGCTTTTTAACTAACTTTTTTTTAACTAACTTTTTTTTCGCTGACATTAATTAAGCCTTAAAATGTTTCAATTATATATTTTACCAAAACAATTATGGGTAAAATTTCTAAGGCGCAAAAGTACGTAAAAGTTTGTAATAATCCTACTCTTTCTTCTACCAGACCAATTATTATGCCCCTATACCATTGATAAATAAGTGAAGCAGCAATAACCACAAAAGCACAGGAAATAAAGATAAGGGGGTTAAATTGTGTAAGCTCAGCCAGCACTAGCCATGGAAAAATAAAGATACCAAAGGTTTGATTGATCTTTAAAGCATTATAAGAATATTCAGAAATTGTTTTTCTATCATCAGCCAAAAAAGATATAAATTGATTTAGTAAAATTTTAAAGCCGCTAAATAGTATTACGATTAAAAGGATGTAGATGAACTGCATAAACAATGCGCTTTCAGTAAAAACAAGATTATAAAAACTATTTACCTTGTATAAAAGAAAAGCAAGGTTAACTAAAAAGAAAGCAGATAATAAAACAGAATGAAGTTTAAAGCTTTTTGTTTCTTCTCTTTCCAATTCATGCAATGCGTTTGAATTAAAAGTAGATTGAATTATCTTTACTACTTTAGAATAGGAAGTGACTTTTATAAACACTATAAGTCCAAGGCAGGCTAAAAGAAAAATCGAAGTCCAAACTACATCATAGCGATCCTTTAAAATAGGAACCAAGTGTTGTTTTTGTAAGAGATGATCTGAAAAAAGATGGCTATTGATCAGTAGGTCCAAACTAATTTACAGTGCAAAAGTACGCGAGATGCAGAAACCAAATTTAACTTGACCTTTAGCCCAACTATCCGTGGTGTAAGGAATAAAGTTGTTCTCAATTAAGCCACCAGCGTTAGTGTAAAAAAGACTAAATACATGTCCACCCGTTTCGATCTCAAAACCTAAAGCCAGTGGATTATAAACTGTAGTATTGTTTTGATAGAAAGGACTTACGTTATAAAAATAATCACCAATAAAGCTAATGCGTTTGTTTAATTTTATTCTTCCACCAAAACCAATACTAAAAAAACCATTTTCGTCAGCAGCACCATTTTTAGAATTAATATTTTCTTTAATAAAATTACGGTACATGTAACTTGGTAATAATTCTAACGATAGCCAATTATTAATTTTACTTGCAATAATTATTTGATTGAAATAATTAAAACGGTGTAATTCATTTGTTGGAAAATCTTTTACTACACCATTGTACATAGTAGCCGGTGGGTCATGGGTGTAGCCTGTACTTGAAAAGAAAGCCAATGAAATAGGCATGCTAAAATTAGCGGTTTGTTTTAAGAGCTTCCATTTTATACTTCCATCAACAATATGGTTCATTTTACTGCGACCAATACCAATAGTAATATCTTCTGTAAGACCATAATCAAAACTAAAACGAATATCACTGGCATTATCATATCCTAAAAAGGTTTGACCTGTAGCATTAATGGGGTTAGGAAGATCTGAATTATAAATATTACCAAACCGGTGACTTATCCTAAAGTCAAGATGTTTCTTTTTAACTGTTTCAATAGTTTGGGCATTACCAATACGCACTGTTTTAAAAGTGGCATACACTTTTTGTGGTGGCTCATCTTTTTTATCGGTTACCAGGTCTAAAAGATCCGGTTCTTGAGAAAAGGCCCCGTTTGAAGC
>JBDSFC010000415.1:0-2842 GCA_039919745.1 Bacteroidia bacterium
GCCGGAACCCCAGAAAAAAACCGAAGGAATAAAGAAAATTGCTATTGCAAATTGTTTTGCCAGGTTAGGAAATTGGCCAATAAATACTTCGTACAATTTCCATAAACCAATAAAACTAAAACTCGAAAGTAACATAGTAGTAGCGATAAAGCTTTTACAGCCCAACAAACAAAATGGTATTGTAAGTGTAACTGTAAATAAAGCATAATAATCATTCGGAGCAAATAGAAAATAGCCATAAATGTTACTGTAAGATAATAAATTCCAAATATTATTATTCTTATAATCCAGGAACTCAAAAAATTTAGCGAAATGGCCTTCAAGTAAAACATTTACAAAAGTAGTTGTTGATAAGTAATAATTTGTTACATCACCCCTCTCTGTATAATAAAATGTGTAAACAATGCATAACCCAATACCACCTACAATCTTACACATCAAACCCGGAATAAGATATTTGTAATGTGGCTTAGATTTAATATTCCGGTTTACAACATTTTGTGCATAAAAATAAATAAGCATGAAATAAAACGGCGGAAGTAAAATATCAAATATGTCGAGCCATGTTTCCTGCAATTCTTAAAATTATGAAAAAAACTTAATAATATTGTTATCAGCTATGCTTTTGTTTCATTACTTTTAAATGTGCTTTTAAAAGACCTTACTCTTATTAACTATCGCCGTTTGTTTTTTTCGGTCAATGATAATTTTCTGTCAAAAGACGTGAAGTTAGACGCCGACATAAATTATTGTATCCAGGTACCTGAAAACACAAATAACGCCTTAAATGAATTTTATACATTACTTATAGACCTAAAGCAGCCAATAGAAACTATTTTCGAAGGCATTTATCATAGAACACGCGCCGAGATCACTTCTTTTATTTCTAACCAGGCATTTGAGTATAAGTTGCTGTTTGAACTTTCCGACAATGACCTTCAGCAATTCATCGGGCTTTTTAACGACTTTGCTAAGGTAAAGAATATTAGAAAGGCGGAAGAATTCAGGCTTAAGGCCTTTAATCGTAATAAATTATTAGCGATATCGTATATCAAACAAAACAACCGGTTCATTTGTATTAATTTTTACAGGATTACAAAACAACGCGCAACAAATTTATCGTCTTTTCATTTAAAACATTTATATGAAAAACAATTTAGCGCGTCGCATTTTGGCAGGGCCCATAGAGCATTACATTGGCTGGATATCAAAGAATTTAAAGCTATTGGAACAGACAATTATGATTTTTGTGGGTGGTACAATGGCTCTGAAGATAAAGAACTACTAAATATCAATAAATTTAAAGAACAATTTACTCAACATAAAGTTAAAGAGTATAGCGGTGTTATTTATAAAAATAAATTACTTTCTCTGATAAAAAAATTAAGATGAGCGAGCTGAATTTAAAAACATATAATTCAACCAGGATTGTTAAATGGTATGATAATTTAAACGCCGTTACTTTAGTTGAAAAACATTTTTTTGAAACAAATAAAGAACTTATTGCGCAGGGAAGTGTTTTAGATATTGGAATTGGCGGTGGTCGAACTACAAGTTATTTGATTAATAAGTGTAAAAAATATATTGGCATTGATTATTCGGAAGGTTTTGTGAATGCCGTTAAAAAAAAACATCTAACTGCCGATATTCGTTTAATGAATGCAACCGATCTTTCTGAATTTGAAAATAATTCCTTTGACCTTATTAATTTTTCTTTTAATGGTATAGATTATGTTGGTTTTGAGGATAGAAAAAAAATTCTATCAGAGATACATCGCGTTTTAAAACCAAACGGTCTTTTTCTTTTTTCTACTCATAATAAAGACCATTTTACTTATAACCGTGCGCCCTGGTCAAACGCTCAAAATGGTTTTATAACCAATCTAAAAAACTTTATTAAGTTATTGCCTTTTTTGCCTAGGCATCTAAATCAAAAAAGCAAAGAAATTCATTTACAAGATTATGCTATTATTAATGACAGTGCGCACAACTATAACCTACTGACTTTTTATACTTCGCCCGCTTTTTTAAAGCAACAATTAACAGAACACAAGTTTGGTAACATTGCGTTATTTTCAAAAAATGCAACTTTAGTAGAAGAAGGGGAATTAGATGACTGGATCTTTATAAGTTGCGAAAAACTATCTTCCTAATTTTTTGTGAAAACCATTGATGAGGAAAAAAACCTCTTCAGGACTATCGTGATGAACATTAAAGCGGGGAAGATCATAAATATAATCTTTTTCTTTTTTTAATTTATTTAGATCAACAAAATCATTAATGCGCGTAAAACATAGTTTGTAAAGTCTTTTGGCAACGCCTATCGAAACTTCATTATAATTAGCAAAAGGAAAAGCAAAAGCATCTACTTTCTGCCTGGTTTCATTTTCTATGATCTCTTTTGATTCTTTTAATTCGCTTTCAACAAAAACAGAATCAAATTCTTTTTTAAAACTTGGATGCGTTAAACTATGAGAGGCAACGGTAACTAATTTTGGATCCAGCACCCTTAGCTCTTCAAAAGACAATAATTCATTCTCAATGATGCGTTTATCCTCAACAAATTTTTTTCGCAATTCGTTGATAACATTCATTCTGTCAACGTGGGCTATATCACATAAGTGAATGGTTATGTCCAGGTTAACCTGGAAGTAGTTATTCTTATTTCTATAATTGATATGGATCTTTCTTTGCTCTAAAAAATCCTTAATATCATTAAACGAATAATGTTTTACAAAAAAAACAATAGTAGATGTCCAGATATGCCCTCTATTAGTAATTTGATACGGTAAAACAAATAGCGAAGAAGGAATTAAATATTTTTTTAAGATAGGATATGCGT
>JBDSFC010000416.1:0-5259 GCA_039919745.1 Bacteroidia bacterium
AAATTAACGGTTTTAGCCTGGTTAATTTCCGCACCATCTAAATACAGCGTAACAGCCTTTATAGGAGTTTCAATACGTTGTTCGGGGTTTTGTGTTTGTGATATTCCAATAAAAGGAATAACGATCAATAAAAATAAATGCTTCTTCATGTGGGATAGTTTATATATCTAAATTAGTTTAAATAATTTAGTATAGAGATGCAGACTGGCATCATATTCCACAAAAAATGTGAATGGAAATTATAGCTTTATCTTATAGCGTCATTTCGAGCGAAGTCGAGAAATATCAATTGATGCGTTTCGACTCCGCTCAACGTGGCAGCATTTAAAATATATTTAGCTCTTTGTCACTTCAACAAAATCAACAAATCTTGATCTTTTAACCTCAAGGTTTTTGCTAAAGTTTAAAATGTTATCGATAACATTTTTTGAAGGTTCTGCAAATTCAGGCAATTGATCCTCATGATCTTTCGCTGATTTAATGGCAGTTTCATTAAGTTGGGAAGTAAATGTTCTTGTCATAGGCAAAAGTGGCTGTGTTTTGTTTTAGTTTATAATTAAGAACCTGTGTTTAATTAATAACGTACAAGCTTTTAATTTATTGTGTAGACCCAACCAAATTATAAAGACCTCTATTAATAAGCCTTTTGAAGGCATTACAATTCACAAAACAGTCGTAATGGATAATGCAGAGGTATAAAAACCAAAAACCCACAACTAGTGTGGGTTTCGGCTCTCAAAAAACTAAAAACCATGGCGTGATTCTTAGTTGCCCTAAAACGAACTCGTCGTTTGGGGAGTTTTATTAAACAGCTTATTTTTTAGCGTCCAATTTGTCTTTTAAGTCAGATAATGCAGAGATATCACCTAAAGTGGTTTTCTCTTGACTATCTTTTACTTTTTTCACAGCTTTTTTGCTTTCGTCAAAGTCAGCTTTCTTAGTAGCTTTTTCTACTTTTCTAGCTTCGTCTTTCACTTCTTCGTGTAAACGAGCGTGAGAAACAACAATACGTTTAGCATCTTTGCTGAATTCAATTACTTTGAAATCTGCAACTTCTTCCGATTTTAAAGAAGTACCATCCACTTTATTTAAATGACGAGCAGGACAGAATCCTTCAACACCATAAGTTAAGCCAATTGTAGCACCTTTATCGTTTACGTTCAATACAGTTCCACTGTGAACTGAATCTATTGTAAATACAGTTTCAAAAACATCCCATGGATTTTCTTCCAATTGTTTGTGGCCTAAAGATAAACGACGATTTTCACCATCAATTTCCAATACAGCTACATCCATTTTATCACCTACTTTACAGAATTCACTTGGGTGTTTAATTTTTTTGCTCCAAGAAAGATCAGAGATATGAACTAATCCGTCAACACCTTCTTCTAATTCAACAAAAATACCGAAGTTAGTGAAGTTACGCACTGTACCAGTATGTTTAGAACCTTTAGAGTATTTATCAACGATCATGTTCCAAGGATCAGGCGTTAATTGTTTCATACCTAAGCTCATTTTGCGCTCTTCGCGATCTAAGGTTAAAACAATTGCTTCGATCTCTTGACCAATTTTTACAAACTCTTGTGCAGAGCGTAAATGTTGGCTCCAGCTCATTTCACTTACGTGAACTAAACCTTCAACACCTTGAGCGATCTCGATAAATGCGCCGTAATCATTAATTACAACAACTTTACCTTTTACTTTATCTCCGATTTTTAATTCAGAATTTAAAGCTTCCCAAGGATGAGGCGTTAATTGTTTTAAACCTAAAGCAATACGTTTTTTATCATCATCAAATTCAAGAATTACAACCTGAATTTTCTCATCTAATTTAACGATCTCTTCAGGGTGGTTAATACGACCCCAAGATAGATCTGTAATGTGAATTAAACCATCAACACCACCAAGATCAATGAACACACCATAAGAAGTAATGTTTTTTACAGTTCCTTCTAATACTTGTCCTTTTTCTAATTTAGAAATGATATCACGTTTTTGTGTTTCAATTTCAGCTTCAATTAAAGCTTTGTGAGACACTACTACGTTTTTAAATTCATTGTTGATCTTAACAACTTTAAATTCCATTGTTTTACCAACGTACACATCGTAATCACGAATTGGTTTAACATCAATTTGTGAACCTGGTAAATATGCTTCAATACCGAATACATCAACAATTAAACCACCTTTAGTACGGCATTTAACAAAGCCTTTAATAATTTCATCATTGTTAAGTGATTCATTAACGCGATCCCAGCTTTTGTTAGCGCGTGCTTTTTTATGAGATAATACTAATTGACCATTAGTATCTTCAGTAGACTCAATAAATACTTCAATTTTGTCTCCTAGTTTTAGATCAGGATTGTAACGAAACTCTGAAAGAGCAACAACACCATCTGATTTATAACCAATATTTACAACTACTTCGCGGTTGTTTTTTGCTACTACAGTACCTTCAATAATTTGTGCATCTGTAATTGTGCTTAACGCTTTACCATACAAATCATCCAGCTTTGTTTTTTCATCTGCTGTATAATTGTCTTGTTTTTTACCAATCGAATTCCAATCGAAATCCGCATTTCCTGTCATGGTTTTTTCTGCCATTTTTAATTTACTTGTATCAAACTACTAAGACTTAGTTTGAGGGGTTATACATAATTGATTAATTAAACGTTTTTGTCTTACAAAACGGAAACAAATATACTGAGATTTTAAGGGATTTTAAGTATAATTGATATATTTTAATAAATTGATAATCAAATAGTTAATTTATTTAACAGAAAACAAAATGTTCATAGATTTGTTAATATTCGGTTAACAGAAATGAACAGGAAAATGTAAAGATTTCATTCTCTGTAAATTGGCTTAAAATTTAACAAAAGCCCAAAATTTAACAATTAACAGGGGTTAAATTTGAGCAGATCTTAGCATTGAATTATTTGCCTCAAAAAACCTTAAAGGTCTTTCCCTAATTAATTGCTTACTTTTACGCCCTCTAATAAAAATAACATGACCGAAGAAACTAAAAAACAATTAATGCAATCACTTTATAAAATTGCAGCACATTTTCAAATTCCAAATGCTGAATTAGTTTCGTTCAAAAAAAGATCTGTGTTATTGGAATTATTAAACAGTAAAGATGAAACTGCTTTTAATGTTATTAATAATGTAATTGAAGCAGAAGTAAAATTAGACCGTATACAAAACGATAAAGAGAAACAAACTAAAAAGCCTGAGCACTGGGCTGCTGAAGTGTTTACCACACAAAAAGAAAAAGAAAAAGCGGAAGAAAAATTAAAGAAGTTTTTGGAAGAGAATAAGATTTCTTTTTAATCCTTTACAAACTTCTTATTATAGTTCATTCCTTCTGAATTAATATTTAAAATATAAAAGCCAGATTGCAGTTGTTGAACATCTATTTCATTTGTTAATTTATAAATAAATTCTTCTTGTTTAATAAGTTTTCCTGTAACATCAGTTATAGTTATTTTCGTAGGTAAATTCGTATTCTTTTCATCATACAAAACAATTTTTAATTTGTCTATTACAGGATTTGGATAAATAGACGCAATCTCTTCACTAGCTTTCACTTCTTGCTTTACACCAGATATTTGAGAAATGCCTAATTTTAAAATGTACATGCGAGCCATAGGGTATTGAGAAACAGTATAAGTTGCGGGACCCGGATCAAAATCGCAATCATCATAAGCAGCCCCGGTAGAATAAACATTACCGGAATTATCTGCAATTATATAACTTCCAAAGTCCGTACCATTAGGAGAGCCTATATTTGCTGTCCATAAAACGCTTCCAAAGTTATTAAATTTTGAAACGAAAATATCATCCGAAATCTGCCCCGTCGTATAAACATTTTGAAGTGAATCAACAGACATTGCTGCTCCATAATCAATTTGTGCCCCTCCCATTTTTTGTGCCCAAACAAAATTACCCGTAATATCTAATTTCAGAATAAACACATCTGCTTGTCCAGCAGAACTAAGATTAAAAACTCCCGGCCCAGGATTAAAATCAGCGGTAGTTTCAAATACACCCGAAACATAAACATTCCCGGCCTTATCATTTGTGACATAATTTGCGTTTTCTTCTCCATTTAAACTACCAAATACTTTTGCCCATACAAAATTACCCGATGAGTTTAACTTAAAAACATAAGCATCGTTATTTCCTATTCCGTTTAAAGAATATGTTGTCGGCCCGGGATCAAAATCAACCGAGCCATAAAAATAGCCTGCAACGCAAGTGTTTCCTCCAACATCCACAGATATCGAACTGACCCCTTCATATGTTCCTCCAATTTGTTTGACCCAAACAAAATTTCCATCAGTATCTAATTTTAAAATAAAAATATCACTACCACTGTCCGATATTGCTGTTAAAGTAAATGATGTGCTTAAATCAGGATCAAAATCCACACAAGGAATGGATGAGGTGTTTACAGCGCTAAACATGCCTGTAGAATAAACATTTCCAATAGAATCAATATCAATAGAAATTCCTTCATCCCAAAGCCCGCTTCCAATTGTTTTAGCCCATAAAAAATTTCCTGAAACATCCAGTTTTGCAATAAAAACATCGTAACTATTGAGTGATGGAGATGATGCAATTGTATAAGTTGAAGGGCTTGGATCAAAATCTACAACACCAAAAAAGCTACCAATAACAAAGCTATTCCCATGTTTATCAACTGCTATATCTTCTATTCCACTATAAGTATTGTTGTAGGCCTTAAAATCTTTTGTCCAAATAAGATTGCCAAAAGGGTCCAATTTAGAAATAAAACTATTATAAGAGCCAGGGATTGTGGATAGCGTATACACACCTGCACTCGGATCAAAATCTGCGACTCCAGCAAAATTATTAGCTAAATACACATTTTTATTCGAATCTAATCCAATTGACGGATTATTTGTGTGATAAATCTCAAATCCTTTTGCAAATTGAAGATTCTGTCCTATTAAACAAAAATTAATAATAATTAAAATCCCTACTAAATAGCTTTTCATAAAAATACATTATAAGATAAAACTACACTTATTTTTATTTAAAACAAATTCGAATTACTCTACTGCATTCTGTCTCCAAAGATCTTTTACATATTCTAAAAAAAAAAGGCGGTGCCTTTTTAAAATCATTCTCATTCTCGTAACAACCCCAATCGCGAAACGTTATATCTGTAAGAAAATGGAAAATAAATATTTAATACAACTCATTCTTAATTAAAAATAAGTAGAGTCTTTT
>JBDSFC010000421.1:0-8939 GCA_039919745.1 Bacteroidia bacterium
TTGATACAGGTTGCTATTAAACCAAATAACAATAAAAATTGTATTTACCAGGTTATTAATAAAAGAAACGGTCTTATTGATTTTGATCTAACCGATAAGGCTATTTTTTCAGATTCAACATATATTTGGATCGCCCACGAAACTGGTGCATATAGGTACAAGCCTGGAAACGAACTTAAAATTCATATTCCAATTTATATCTCAAATATTTATAATGATTATGAATCTTTGGTATTCAGGCGATCGAAAAATTTTATAAACGAGATCGTGGATGTAAACAAACCTTTGGATTTAGATTATACAGAAAACGATTTTAGTATTGAGTTTAATGGCGTAAATTATAATTTGCTGGATAATGTTTATTATTCTTATAGACTGATAGGACTAAATTCAAACTGGAGTATTCCAAGCAATGAAACCAAGGCAGTATATACGAACTTAAGCCCCGGTGAATATACATTTGAATTGGCAACATCTAACGGTAAGATCAATTTTGGCAAAAACATTTCATATAAAATTTATATTAATCCTCCGTTTTACAGAACCTGGTGGTTTAATATTATCGTTATTCTTTTTTCAATAGTTTTTATATATGTTATTGTGCAATTACGTATAAGGGGTATAAAAGAACAAAATGCCATTCTTGAAGCAAAAGTCGGTGATCGTACAAAAGAATTAAATTTAAAATCTCTTGAATTAGAAAGTAGTAATAATCTGCTTTTAAATAAAGACAAATTAATTACAGAAAGTTTAGAATACGCAAAAAAGATCCAGGAAAGTATTTTGCCTTCGCAGGGATATCTTGACAAACAATTTAAAGGGGTTGCAAAAACAGCAGCTCTTTACATTCCGAAGGATATTGTGAGCGGTGATTTTTATTATACCAATCGCAAAAGTGATTTTGATTATTTTGCTCTTGTTGATTGTACTGGACACGGTGTTCCCGGCGCCATGTTATCTTTTTCGGTAAATTCAATATTGCATGGCATTATTGATAATTTGGCATCATACAGAGAACCTTCTTCAGTATTAAAAAAATTGGTTGAAGGCTTTTCTGAAGTTTATATTAAAGACCAGGATGTTAACGAAAGTTTTGCGATCGCGTTAATTTGCTATTTACCCGAGCATGGAAAAATATTTTTTAGTGGGATAAGTCAATCTATTTTTGTATTAACTGATAACGAGTTAAATGAAATAAAAAGTCAGAAATCGTTTTTAATGACTACGACTGAAGAGTTTAAAAACTATAAATTTAATGTAAAAAAAGGTGACAGGGTTTATTTATGTTCTGATGGTTATTACGATCAGAAAAGTGAGATCACTAAAAGACGCATGTATAAAGGTGGACTAAATAAAAAAATACAAGAAACTAAACATTTATCTTTACAGGAACAAATAAGAGCGCTAAACGAACACTTTTATGCTTTTAAAGGAAATGAGGAACAAATAGATGATGTAACGCTTTTTATTATTGAAATTGAATAAATGCCATTAAGCGAAAATATTTTTTTAACAGGATTTATGGGTAGTGGTAAAACTACTGCAGGTAAAAAACTGGCTAAATTGTTGCGTTTAAAATTTATTGATCTTGATCAGTTTATTGAACAAAAAGAAAAACTTACAATAAGATCCTTGTTCGAAAACTTTGGTGAAACGGCTTTTCGTAATATTGAACAAACCTGCCTAAATGAATTGCTCGCTTCAGAAAAAAGCACCGTTATTGCTCTTGGCGGTGGAACGATCTGCTATGAAAAAAATTTAGAAAAGATCAAAGCAAAAGGTTGTTTGATCTACATTGAGTTACCGGCAATTACACTTGTGCAAAGACTCGAAGCATCAAAAACCGAGCGACCATTATTAAAAAATTTAAAGGGAGAAGATCTTGTTGATTTTATAACCACGAAATTAAAGGAACGTGAAATTTTCTATAGCGCCGCAGATATAGCAATTTCCGGACTAAATTTAACACCACAACTTCTGCAACAAAAAATAAGTGAGCACAAAAAAAAGCATAATTAAAATAATTACGGCTATTTTATTTTTTATTTTCTTAAAACCGGTTTTTGCACAGGAAATGGTTTTTCAAAATAATAATATTGGTTTTAATATTGGCGGCAATTTTGCTTTGGGTTCGCATTTTCAAAGGATAGGGTTAAATTTTAATTTTTTTTACATCAATAAATTTGTACAGGCCAATTCGGAAGTACGTTTATATTTAAGTTTTAAAAACCTGGGACCAAAATTTATTTATGAAGAGCTTGTTCTTTCACAAGGCCTTGTTTTAGGTTATGGTGGAAAGCAAAATTTTTATAATCCTTTTATAAATTCTGTTTCAAATCAAACAGGTTTCAAAAACTCTGTCGCATATTCTTATAATGCTTACGTCAATAAAATTAAAACCAAACAAGTTACAGGTATTGCGGCCTTTCAATTTAATGCAATAAGCGTGATAATAGAAAATGATATTCTTGCAAAACCAATTTTAGACCGTTTCCGAACCGGTGCTTTTTTAATTCAATACCAGTATAAAGATATTTACCAGGCAGGAATTAATTGTACTATGTGGACAGGTAAAATGGGTCGCAGTGTTGATATTGATCACAGGGGTGTATATACAAAATGTTATATGGATACAACAAATGGTCTTTATTCAACTGTTTCACACGGTTTGTTAAGCGCGCAGTTTAAATATAATGTTGGCTTCTCACAAAACATCCAGGCAAATATTGGTGTTGATGCCGAACAGGTAAGAAATGTTGTGCAGAACAGATTTATCCATAACATGCGATTTGTACCAAAAAAATTAAATAAAACACATAATTGTCATATTCCAATGATAGATGATAAAGGAGAACAGTATTTATTTAAAGACGGACAAAAAATAAAAAAGCCCCGGTTGTATTCGAACTTTTTTCTGAATGCGAATTTGTTTTATTGATAACGCTATATTTTTTGCCGCAGATTTCACCGATTTTCGCAGATTGTTTTAGGAGAATTTTAGTTTGATCTGTGCTATTTGCGAAATCTGTGGCTTTACTTTAACTTCTCATTATTCAAATGTCTATCTGAATCGCGATTGGTTTTTTTAGCAAGATTTTTCTGTAAGGCTTCATCTAAATTAATACCGGTTTGGTTGGCAATGCACATTAAAACAAACATTACATCTGCTAGCTCATCTTCCAGGCTTTTTTGTTTGTCACTTTCTTTCTCGCTTTGTTCGCCATAGCGACGTGCCATTATCCTTGCTACTTCGCCAACCTCTTCCATTAAAATAGCCGTGTTGGTTAATTCATTAAAATAACGTACGCCGTATTTTTTGATCCAATCGTCAATTAGTTTTTGTGCTTCAGAAATTTCCATATCAAAAAAATTAATTAACTACGTTGTGGATCATGCGTTGTTGTATTGGCGCTTTGATCTTATTTTTATCGAAAGCATATTTTAGATCATTGTAAAGATCGCTTGTTAATGCTGCGCTATCTTCCGGATAACAATACGGCCTAACAATTATTGTTACTGCTCCATCAGTAATTTTTCCAATAAAGATCCCAGGCTCCGGTGTGGTTAATATTTTTTCCTGTTGTTTTAGAACTTCTGATATAACCTTTTTTACAGTATCTAAATTATTTTCGCTGCTCACGGCTAGGTTAATTTCCAAACGCAGGCTTCCATATCTTGAAATGTTTACAATAGTACCATTAGATAAAGGCCCGTTGGGTAAAATTACCATCTTATGATCTGCAGTTAAAAGAATGGTATTAAAGATCTGGATCTCTTTTACTTCACCGGTTTGTCCACCGGCCTCAACAAGATCACCCACTTTAAAAGGTTTAAATATTAAAATTAAAACGCCCCCTGCAAAATTAGAAAGAGAGCCCTGTAGTGCTAAACCAACTGCTAAACCGGCTGCACCTAAAATAGTAACAAAGCTGGCAGTGCCAATACCAAGCATCCCGGCAACAGTAACTATTAGAATAATTTTTAACCCAATACTTAAAAGGCTTTTTAAAAAGGTACGGAGGCTAACTTCAAGGTTTCGCCTTGTCATTGTTTTTTCAGCAACCCTCGCCAAACGTTTAATTACCCATAACCCTATCAAAAGCACTACAATTGCTGAAATTACCTTTGGAGTATAATCTACAATTGTTGATAATAGGCTATCAAGATACGAGTTAAGCTTGGTCTCGTCAGCGTTAATTGTTTCTTTAACAGTGTCAACCGTTGGGATCAATTTTTTTATTTCGTCCGATGCCTCTAAAAAATATACCATGCAATAAAAAATTTATATCTTCACAAATCTAAATAAAAAATGAAAAAGATCAGGTTAATTTCTGTTTGTTTATTTTTAACATTGAAAATTTTTTCTCAGGGCTGGTTTACTGTTGATACATCACTAAATGATAAAGTACATCAACATGCCAAATGGGATACAACAAAATACAGAAAATACAGATCGAACCTTATTGTTGGTTATTTTCAATCGTATCGTAATTTTAATAATGAATTTCAGCCTTTTAATGTTAAAGATTCATTGGGGCTCTCAAAAAACAATTATTATGCAGAGTCACGCCTGGTTAGTGGAATAGAAATTAATTATGACAAATTTAGTTTATCACTTGGTTTAAGAACAACAGCGCCAAAGGAGAGTGAAGGAAAAGGATATACAAAAACAATAGCAAGTAATTTTAATTTTGGTGGTAATATTTGGTACCTCGAAAATTCCTTCCGCTATTTTAAAGGTTTTTATGATAAAAATACAGGTGTATATGACAGTACGTTTAAACGTACCGGTGTTTATTTACAACAACCAAAAATGGAAAACACTTTAGTAAGAAGTAAATTTTTATATTTTACTAATCACAAGCGTTTTGCTTTCCGTTCGGGCTATGCTTGTACTTACCGGCAATTAAGATCTGTGGCAACCTGGGTGCTTGGTGCAAGTGTGAGTTATAATAATCTTAGAAGTGATAGTTCTTTTTTTCCATTGGTATCAAGGCCATATTACGGCGATTATTATGGCAGTATGAATGGATTAACAGTTGTTGGTGTAGCTGTTAATGGAGGAGGAGCTGCAACGATCGTTATTTTAAAAGCATTTTTTATAAGTGGTATGTTTATTATTGGTCCTGAGCAACAATGGCGTACATACAGTTACCAGGGCCCTTCTACAACATTATCTTACATTTCATTATCCGGCGACGGCCGGGGCTCGATAGGTTTTAATATGAGACGTTTTTATATTTTAGGAACGATCATAACAGATTTTTCTTATTACAGCAGTAAAGCGGTTGGACTAACAAATAAATCTATCTCGGGAGGTTTTACTATTGGCTGGAGGTTCAGATCAAAAACGCCTAAATTTTATAAAAAGTTTCAACAAACAAAATTTTACTTAACGATTTAAACATACCGCTCTTACTGAGGTTATATTATTATGGGTTACAAAAATCTTAAAGCATGTTTAGATGATCTTGAAAAACATGGAGAATTGATCAGGATCATTGAAGAGGTTGACCCAAACCTTGAGATGGCTGCTATTCATTTGAAAATTTTTGAAAAAGAAGGCCCCGCTATTTTATTCGAAAATGTAAAAGGTTCAAAATATAAAGCGGTAAGCAATTTGTTTGGCACATTAAAGAGGAGCAAATTTATGTTTAGGGATACACTTGAGAAAGTGCAAAAAATGGTAGAGTTACGTAACAATCCAATTGCTGCGTTAAAACGCCCGTTTAAATTTGCTTCAACAGGTATTGCTGCTATTACTGCTTTACCAAAAAGATCTTCTTTTTCATCAGCTGGTTTTAAAGAAATAAAAATTTCAGATCTGCCGTTAATAAAACACTGGCCTATGGATGGTGGTGCTTTTGTTACCATGCCACAAGTATATTCAGAGGATCTTGACAAGCCGGGAGTAATGAATTCGAATATGGGAATGTACCGTATTCAATTAGATGGAAACAATTACGAATTAAATAAAGAAATTGGTTTGCATTATCAATTGCATCGCGGCATTGGTATTCATCAAAGTAAAACAAACAAAAAAAATGTTCCACTCAAAGTAAGTATTTTTGTTGGTGGCCCACCTGCTCACTCATTAGCTGCGGTTATGCCTTTACCTGAAGGAATAAGCGAATTAACTTTTGCGGGAGCGGTTGGCGGAAGAAGATTCAGATATGCGCATGTAGATGGTTTTTGTATTTCATTAGACGCTGATTTTGTTATTACCGGAGAAGTATTTCCAAATGAAAATAAACCGGAAGGTCCTTTTGGTGATCATTTGGGTTATTATAGTTTAGCGCACGATTTTCCTTTAATGAGAGTGAAAAAAGTTTATGCAAAAGAAAATGCCATTTGGCCATTTACGGTTGTAGGTAGGCCACCACAAGAGGACACAGCTTTTGGCGCGCTCATTCATGAGATTAGCGGAAGTGCAATTCCAAACGAAATTCCAGGAGTAAAAGAAGTGCATGCTGTTGATGCCGCTGGTGTGCATCCGTTATTATTGGCAATTGGCAGCGAACGTTATACGCCGTATTTAAAAAGTAAACGCCCGGCAGAATTATTAACACAGGCAAACAGAATTTTAGGAACGGGACAATTAAGTTTAGCAAAATATTTATTTATTAGTGGCGATGATACTAAAGAAATAAATTGTCATGATGTGCGTGCATTTTTTAAACATGTGTTTGAAAGAATTGATCTTACAAGAGACCTCCACTTTCAAACCAAAACAACTATTGATACGTTGGATTATAGTGGTGATGGGATAAACGAAGGGAGTAAGTTAATTATAGCTGCATACGGTGATAAAAAAAGAGAATTAAGTAACGAACTTCCAAAAATAATTTCTTCGGCAAATTTAATTTCCGGTGCTATTATTTTAATGGAAGGTGTAATAGGCTTATCGTTAAATAAATTTTCTTCTTACGAAAATGCAAAAAAAGAAATTCAAGAATTGGCCGCGTTTATTTCTCAAAATAAAAATGACTTTACTGACATAGTGCAAATAGTTATTTATGATGAGTTTAAATTTAGCGAGAACCCAAAAAACTTAAACGATTATGTTTGGGTAACCTACACAAGAAGTAATCCGAGTCATGATATTTACGGAGTAGAAGAGTTTATTGAAAACAAACATTGGGGCTGCAAAGGACCCATGATAATTGATGCCAGAAAAAAACCACACCACGCTCCTGAATTAAAAATTTTACCGGAAACAGAAAAAAGTATTGAACGCTTTTTTAAGAAGGGTGGAAGCTTGGAAAAGTGGGCTTAACGCAAATAATTTATTTTAAACAATGCATTTTTTTTAAGAGTAAGTGTTTGTTTATTCTTAATTTCTATTTGAATTGAATCATTACCTGGCTTATTGGAATTGATAGTTGAGATTATTGCGTCAGAGAAATCCTTTTTTTTATTAATACTCACGATAATATCACCGCTTTTTATACCTGCTTTTTCAAATTCAGAGCCTTTGTATATGTTGCAGACACGTAATTGTTTGTTCTGCATCAAACAAGTAAATCCATAGGTGTAAATGTTTTTTTTAAAATTAATCTCCTCTATAGGTTTAAAGTAAATTCGATGATGTATCCAATCAATTGTAATTATAAATTTTTTTAAAAACCCTAAGCCAACAAGATTTCGACCATAATATTCAGGATACTGCATTATTACAATTGAATCCATCTTCATTCCCGAAATTCGCATTTGATGCACTTGATAATAGGTTCTATAAAAAAAATGATCTTTGTCTGGCCCTCCAAAATATCTTCCATTGCTGAATGATTCCTCTTTGCTAGCTGCGTCTATAGAGATCTTTTCTTTTTGGCTAAGTTTAATAATGCCGTCAAAACCTGTATCAATAAAAGCAGTTACAGTGTCTTTACCTATCGCAATTTTTACAACTGGAGTTCCCTGAGCTTCAGATGGCTCAAAGTCGCTTGAGTAGATATTTTGAATGTTTGTAAAATTGCTTAAATCATTGGAAATTTTAATAGTTGAGTCTTCGAAATTCAATTCACAAATAGAAGTTTGAAGTATAGAAGAACCAATAAGACCTTCTAGATCTTTCATCTCTTCCATAATATCTCCTTGTAAAACTATAAATCCAGCGTTATTAAATTTTACGTTGCCAAGGGTGATAGAACCAGATCCATACGCAGCTTTTTTTGAGCCAAATCTAAAATACTTTTTCGTTTTTAGATTGAAACTATCTTTTGTTTTAAATGAATAAGTCAATGGTGAACCGGTATCAAATAAAAATTTTTGCTCCTCAGCTCGGTCGCCAATTTTTGCCTTTACATAAAGATAGTCTTCGATCTTGGTTTTTAAAGTAACGCAAAATACTTTTGGGTCAGGTTCAACGTTTTTCAGTTGCTTTACTAAATTTTTTTTTCTTAAAGCAATGCAAGAAGTAAATAAAATGATTATTAAAATTAAAACGTTTCCAGTTAATTTTATTGTTTTCAAAATATTTATTTAATTTAAAAAGACGTACAATAGCTACACTATTTGGAAAATAGTTAGTAATTTCTATGGATTTCCAAACACTTTTTTTAGCAGGTCAGTCACACGCGCCATTGGGTCTTTACGAATTTTCACTTCTTCGTCAGCGATCAATAACATTAAACCATTAATAGCTTTATTAGTAACGTACTCATCTAAATTTGGATTTTGTTTTTTAACGCCCGGTAATTTATTATAGGCAGTGGCTAAAGGCAGCCAATAGCTGGTAACTTTTACTTTTGCAACCGCTTCTTTTACTACAGGCATAAACTTATCTTTTAAAGGATTGTAAGTTGTTTTGCGTAAATAATTAGTAGCCGCTGTATCTACACCTTTTAAAATAGCAAAACCATCCGATAGGCTCATGTTTGTTATAGCATCAATAAAAACTGGCGCTGCTTTTAAGGCTGCTTCTTCTGCTGCACGATTAA
>JBDSFC010000436.1:0-3332 GCA_039919745.1 Bacteroidia bacterium
AGTGGTGAAGAAGTAAGCAGCCGCGAGATCAAAAAAATATTACAGGATTGTATTGGTGCAGAAGATAAAAAACATCCGCATACAGATGATGAACTTTGCAATATCTTAAAAGAAAAAGGTTATAACATTGCCCGTCGTACTGTTGCCAAATATCGTGAACAATTAGAAATACCTGTTGGTAGGATGCGCAAAGAGATCTAGGTTCGTTTTGTCACGCTGACGAAGGAAGCATCTGCGTTTTGAGATCCCTCATTCTTCGGGATGACAAAAAAACAAAAGCTCCGAAACCTATTGGTATCAGAGCTTTCAAATTAGTCAAAATTAATTTATTCTATCACCAATTTTTTATTAGCCGTTCTATCACCGGTTTTTATTTGAATCGTGTAAAGTCCTTTATGGATCTTGCTAATATTTAATTCTTCATTTTTAGAAACGTTGCTTTTATAAAACACTAAGCGTCCTTCAAGACTATAAATACTTATTTCCATCAATTCATTTAAACTATTATCTACTTTAATTTTTCCATTGGATGGATTTGGCCAAACTAAAACAGAATTCTCTAAACTGATTTTATCTAAACCAACGCTTAAAATATTTATTACTGTTGTTACAGTTGAACTGTGACAAACGTTAGAAGCTATTAATGTTATTGTGTATTGTCCGTTGGCTGTATAGGTTACAGGGCCAGGGTTTGCAGAAGTGCTTGTTACAGTGTTTCCAAAATTCCACGAATACGTTGTAGCGTTGGTAGATGTATTTGTAACAGTAACTGAATTACCAATAACCGAATTTGTAAAACCCGCTATCGATAAAAAGTTACTTGTATTATTTGCTGTATCAGCAATTCCTTCGCTCATATTATAATACGTTCCGCTTGGTGTTGTTTCTAATTTTAAAGCGCGTACCATGTATTTATAGATACCAGGATACACTAAACAGTTGTCTGTGTATGTTGTTCCTGTAACAGGTGATGGATTAATTTTAATATAACTTGTGTTGGTAGCATTTTTCATATAAATATTATAACCAACCAAAGTTGTTTCTGTTGAAGCAGACCAACTGATGTTACAGTTGTTTCCTGCTTTAGTGGCAACAACATTTGATACCGGCGCAACAATATCATTGCGCAACGTTGGATCTCCCATTAAACCAATAGTGATCACATTAAACAAACCATAATTACTCGGATAGGGTGATGGAAAATAAACCGTTGTATTATTTTGTGTCAACATAGTGCTGTAACCAATATTCTCTCCCATTGCCATGTGATGGAACATCCAGTTTGGGCGGCCTGCCCAGGCATTCGTTAAAGTTTTACCCTGACAAAGAACTGCGCGCAAAAAATTATTACTTACATCCCAGTCTCCAAAATAACTTCCAAATAACATTGTAAATGTGCCTTGTAAATTAGACGTTGCAAAATAAGATGTGCTGGCAATGTTTTGCGCACTGTAGAAATCGCCGCCACCACAACCATATGACCATTGATAACTATTCCCCGTCATAGTTGCTGTATAATCGCTCACCGCAACATTTGTAGGTGAAACTAAAGGGCCAAAATTCTTAAAGCCACTTGAAGCGAAAGTTTCTCCCGGCGTAAAATATCCAAAGTTATCTTCTAATACTGCGCGTTTTATTGGTGAATATATTTTCTTACGGTAATCATGATCTTTATCCAAATAGTTTTTTAATAATTGGGTTTCTGTTAATGCAAAAGCTGTCATGCCTGAAAGATCAACGCGTCCAACCTGTAATTCAACTGCGGTAGGAATAAATGATTGATCGAATTTTCCATCGCCCGGTATGTTTTGTGTACGTGCAGGAGAAGCTGTTGTTGACGTAACAGAACCGTCTGTCCAGCTACCATTCATTTCGCCATAATAAACATCAGTAGGCCAGGCTCCCTGGTGATCAGGATGTCCATCAGGTCCTAAATTTCCGCTATAAGCCACTGGAATATGTCCGAATAAAAATAAAGCTTTGGTATTTGCAGGATCAGAATTGTATGTGCTTACAATTTGTGATTTAACTGCGGTAACCGCTAATGTAGGGCTGATATAACTTGTCAATACTTCCCAGCCATCGCCCTCAAGATCGTCTTGTAAACGTTTTAATTCAGGCGCTAAAGTAACACTGTGTGTAACATCAATTAATAAAATTAATTTTCCACGATTTTCTACAACAGGAACCTGAATGCCTGAATTAATATAACCATAACCGGGATACGTTAAAGTTCCTGTTTGTGCAGTTCGTGTAACCCGGTATTCGTAATGTACCCCTACCGAAACTGTATTATCTATATATTGTGTAGTTGTGCTTGGATTGGTTGCTGAAAGCGAAGTCCACGTTGAACTGTTTTTTGGCTTTCTGTCAATTGAATAATTTGTTGTACCAATATTTGGAACCCAGTTAAGTGTAATGGTTGGTGGGCTAACTAAAACATTGGCCCATAACTCAACCGAACAATCTTTTGGAGATGGGGTTTGAGCATTTATAGTAACGAAAAATAAAAAGCAAATTGCAACAAGTAGTTTTTTATTCATAATTATATTTTTAAGATTGATAAATATAATAATGAATGCCTGAAAAGCAAGTACTAATAAGTTTAAATTGATTTAGAAGTCATCAATTATGCCTTAGGCCGAGTGAAGCGTTAGAGTTAGAAAAAATTCAAAGTTAATGTAATTGTGTGTGCAATTTTTCTTGGGGCATTGCATCCGTTTTGTGCGGTTGTAGAAACCGAATAGGAGATCTCCTGCGCAATATTTATTCCCTGAAAATCATAATTAATTCCGTAGCCAATAAACCCGCCAAGATTTACTTCGTTTTGGTAACCTTTTTGAATATATCCCGCATCAAATTTTTTTAAGTTTGCTTTTGGACCAATTAAAAAATACTGTTGCTTAGAGGTTAAATAGCAGGTCATATCTTTTGCCATATTTATTCTTCCGTTTACATCCGGTTCATTTAAAGCTATCGCAAAGCCTTGTGAAAGACTAACATCAAAAGATGTGGCATAAACCGGGCCGGGATGTTGTAAACATATATTGGTAAAAGAGCATTCGATTTTAGGTTTATATATTATATTTTCGTTTAATGGCACCCATAAAAAAACACCAATATCAAATCCATATTGTATTTCAGTAACCTTTGAGTGTTCTCTTTTCATCCTTCCCTCTTCTTTATTGAATGGCTTAATAGACATTGAACTAAATGAAAGGCTTGAGTAAGTTGAATGTGAGAAACCAAGTCGTGCTTTTGAAAATAAACCTGGCTCGGTTTGTCCGAATAAATTAGAGCCAACAAAAATCGGAATGATATAGTTTTGAAGC
>JBDSFC010000462.1:0-2540 GCA_039919745.1 Bacteroidia bacterium
GGTGTAGTTGATATCACAGCAAAAGGCGAAAGTAAATTGGAACAATTTTTATACCTTATTAATATTGGCGACTGGATCAGTTGTTATATTGCCGATCTTAGAAACATTGACCCAGTTGAGGTAAATGTTATTGATCATTTAAAAGGTGAACTCGCAAAATTTTAGTTTTGCAAAACAAAAAGATCATATTTCAGGATCTGGGTTTAATGGATTACAAAGCTTGCTGGGATTATCAGGAAAAGCTTTTTAACGAAACCGTTCAACAAAAAATTTCTAACAGGGATCTTCAGGCGGATAAACAAATTCCAACAAAAAATCATTTGTTATTTGTAGAACATCCACATGTTTACACTTTAGGAAAAAGCGGTGATGAAAAAAATCTTTTGCTAAACGAAAAACAATTACAGGAAAAAAATTCCACTTACTATAAAATAAACCGTGGTGGCGATATTACGTATCATGGTCCCGGTCAACTAGTAGCTTATCCTATTTTAGATCTGGATAATTTTTTTACCGACATTCATAAATATTTACGTCTTTTAGAAGAAACCATTATTTTAACTTTAAAAGAATACGGTATTGAAAGTGGCCGCAGTAAAGGCGAAACAGGCGTTTGGCTGGATGCGGAAAATAAATTAAAAGCGCGAAAAATTTGTGCTATGGGCGTGCGTTGCAGTCGCTGGGTAACCATGCATGGCTGGGGTTTTAATGTAAATGCCGATCTTAATTATTTTAACAATATCATTCCCTGCGGTATTGATGATAAAGCCGTGACCAGTTTAAATAAAGAATTGGGCCGTGAGGTAGATATGAGTGAAATAAAAGAAATATTAAAAAGGAATTTTTCAGAATTATTTGAGGCGGAAATTATTTCGTAAAATTAATCGCTTACAGTTAGTTTTACTTTTTTGGGCGTGTCCCTTCGGGTCGGGCTTTCGCCACTCGCTTTTTTTATTTCCCTTCGGTGCATAAAAAAGAGCTTAAACAATGGCTCTATCCCTCACGCAGAATTGTCGCAGAATGCGTTAGGGATATGAAGGGCTTGGTGCGAAGCACGGTAGCGAAGCGAACCCTGTAATAGCCCGGGCCGAAGGCAACGCCCAATTACTTTATGAGAAAAATTTAAATCTTAGAAAATCAATACGGACTTTGCTTCCTTATCAGTTTAGAAAATAATTTAGGAAAGAAACGTTTGATCTTTACCATTAAGATCTCTTTACCGCCAATATAAATTTCTTCTTTGTTATTTAGGATGCCTGCAATTATCTGTCTGGCACATTCTTCAGCCGTCATGGCTTCTTCATGGCTTTCATCCATTTTATTATGAGAAACGCCGGTTGCAGTTACGGCATTGAACGAAACGTTAGTTTTTATTTTTCCAGGACAAACGATTAATGTTTTAATTCCAAAATCTTCAGTTTCTAAACGCAACGATTCAAAAAAACCATGAATAGCGTGCTTGGCGGCACTGTATGAAGTACGAAGGTAAAAACCAAATTTTCCCGCAATACTGCTAATCGCAATAATGCGCCCGTTTTTTTGGCGTTTCATATAAGGTAAAACCGCTTTTGTAAGCGCGACGTATGAAAAATAATTTACCTCCATCAATTGCCTGTCAATTTCAACAGGTGTTTCTATTGCGGCAGAACGTTGACTATAGCCGCCGTTATTTACTAAAATATCGATGCGGCCAAATTTATTCATTATTTGAGCTACAAGCCCAGATGCATTTTTTGTATCGGCAAGATCAAAAGGTAAGATCATAAGATCTAACTCTGGCAATTTGGTGAAAGCGGCAACGCGTTTTAATTCATCTTCACGGCGGGCCGATAAAATTAGACGCGCACCTGCTTTTGCCAATTGCAAAGCAAGCGCTTCACCAATGCCTGAAGATGCGCCTGTGATCCAAATAACTTTATCTTTAAACTCTCTCATTTTTGCTCTAACAAATCTACAATTTGTTTTGGATCAATTTTAATAATACAATTACAATCACTTCCGTTTTTGCAAATGCTACACTCTTTATCAAAAACAACATAATGCGCGTCTTTCCCAAGCGGCATCCAACGTCCGGGATGTATTGGTCTTTTTGGAACAAATAATCCAACAGCTTTTTTATTTAATGCGGCGGCAATGTGCAAAGGACCAGTGCTTGCGGCAACCAAGCCATTTGCTGCATTTATAAAAACAATAAATTGTTGCAGGGATAATTTACCAGTTAGATCTGTAATGTTTTTGTTCTTTAAAAATTCAGGCATTAATTTTCCTTCCTGCTCGGTGCCGCTTATAAATATTTTGAACTTATCTTTTGGTAAAAGTTCAACCAGTTTTTCAAAATTATCTATCCCCCACTCTCTTGCGCTACCTTTTGATTTTGGATGAAGGATAATATTAAATTTGTTTTTATCAATTAATGTTTCAAACTCAGTTCCTAATTTTGACACATTGTCAAATCCATAATAATTTGAAATTTCATTTAAAGGAACGGTTGTTTCAATATTTAAAAAATCAAGTAATTTAAAATTCAATTGTGCTTCATG
>JBDSFC010000490.1:0-10693 GCA_039919745.1 Bacteroidia bacterium
GGTATCTACAATGGGACACCTTTCTTTTCCAATATTTTTATGATACCATTGCCATGCCTCTTCATTTATTGGTTCGCCAACGCTGCCTAATACTTTTAGAGAATCTAATTTATATGGTTTTACAAAATCCAAGCCCGCAGCTTCTAAAGCGCGAATAGCAGTTGGCGCTGTATAAAAAATATTTACTTTGTGTTTATCTACAATTTGCCAAAACCTTCCGCTATCAGGATAATTTGGAACGCCTTCAAAAATAACGGAAGTCGCACCTGATAATAATGGTCCGTAAGTAATATAAGAATGTCCTGTTACCCAGCCCACATCAGCCGTACACCAATATAGATCGCCCTCATTATATTGAAAAACATTTTGAAAACTGTAAGCGGTGTACACCATATAACCACCAGAGGTATGCACAACGCCTTTGGGTTTGCCGGTGCTGCCAGAGGTATATAAAATAAACAATGGATCTTCACTATCCATTATTTCTGCTTTGCAATCTGTACTTTGTTTTTTACATTCTGTTTCCCAATCAAGATCCCTCTTGCTTTGCATTGGAACGGTTTCGTTTGTGCGTTTATAAACCAAAACGTTTGTTATGGACGGACATTTTAGCAATGCCTCATCAACTGTTGTTTTCATTGGTAATTGTTTGTTACCCCGGTAAGCACCATCGCTTGTTAAAACAACTTTGCATTGCGAATCGTTAATACGATCTTGTATAGATTGTGCGCTAAAACCTCCAAATACAACGGAGTGTATTGCTCCAATTCTTGCACAGGCCAACATAGCATAAACGGCCTCGGGGATCATCGGTAAATAAATACAAACACGATCTCCTTTTTTTACGTTGAAACTTTTTAAAACATTCGCCAAGCGGTTAACTTCCTCAGATAATTCTTTGTAAGTAATTATCCTGTTTTTATCTCCAGGCTCATTTGCTTCCCAAATAAAAGCAGTTTTATTTGCACCTGTTTTTAAATGTCTGTCAATAGCATTTTCAGTAATATTAAATTTGCCATTAATAAACCATTTTACATTTGGCTCTTTAAAATTCCAATCTAAAACCTTATCCCATTTTTTTTGCCATAAGAATTCATTAGCAATTTCATTCCAAAAATCTTCGGGTTGCTCAACACTTTTTTTGTATGCTGCTTTGTATTCTTCGAGGTTTTTTATTTTCATAGAAAAGATTCTTTTTGTGCAATTCGACACGGGATCCTTATAAAATTACGCATTTAATCTTTTTTATTTAACACAAATTATCCTTTTTTGACACCCGTATAGCGGTTAATTTAATTGTTAATAAACTAATTGAATTTAAAGGAATTACGAAGATCAAATCTTTAATTTTGAGATATGATGAAAAAGATAAGCGTTTTATGTGCTATTGTAATAGCAGTTTTAAGTTCTTGCGTACCGGCAAGGCAACTAGAAGAATCGAGAGAAAAACAAAAAGCCTGTGAAACCGAATTAGCTTCTCTAAAAAAATCAGCACAGGAATGTGAAGCAAGGTTAGCGGAGTTAAAAGAACAATCTGTTAAAAATGAAAAAGAAAACGTCGGCTTAAAAAGAGACACTTCTATTATTGGAAGTAACTATAGAAATCTGACTTCTAAATACGATAAGCTTAACCAATTGAACGAACAATTAATGGATCGCTTAAATAAATTATTAAGCGGTAGCGAAAAAGATAATAGCAAATTAAGTGGCGATCTTCAAATGACACAAGAGCAATTATTAAAAAGACAAGACGAATTAAAATTGCTGGAGGCAAAACTGATAGTCCAAAAAAACGATCTTGAAGCCTTGAACGCAGAACTTAAAAAACGTGAAGCACGTGTTGCTGAATTGGAAGATATTTTAAAAAGAAAAGATCAGGCAGCGGCAGATCTTAAAAAGAAATTAAGTGATGCTTTACTTGGTTTTGAAAATAAAGGGTTAACCATTACACAAAAGAATGGAAAAGTTTATGTGAGTATGGATGAGAGTCTTTTATTTGCAAGTGGAAAAACGAATGTAGAAGCAAGAGGTGTAGAAGCGTTAAAAAGCGTGGCAAAAGTGTTAGAGCAAAACCCGGATATAAATGTTTTGGTTGAGGGCCACACAGATGATGTACCAATGAAAGGTGTGGGCGAAATAAAAGACAACTGGGACCTCAGTGTTATAAGAGCAACATCGGTAACAAAAATAATGTTATCAAGCGCGAAGATAGAATCTCAACGTATTACCGCAGCAGGTCGGGGCGAATTTTTTCCGTTAGATAATGCGAAAACGCCAGAGGCAAGAAAAAAGAACAGAAGAACGGAGATCATTCTAACGCCTAAATTAGATGAGCTTTTAAAAGTTTTAGGAAGCAACTAAAAATATTTTTATGGGAATGATGACTGAGTTTAAAGCCTTTGCAATGAAAGGCAATTTGATCGATCTTGCCGTTGGTTTTGTAATGGGCGCAGCATTTACTAAAATCACAACGGCGTTTATTAATGGTATGATCATGCCGTTGATTGGAATGATACAAGGCAAAGATTTTAATGAATGGAAGTGGGTATTGAAACCGGCACAAGCAGCTGCAGACGGTAAAGAAGCCACAGCTGAAGTTGCCGTTAAATATGGCACTTTTATCACAGTAACCATAGAATTTGTGATCGTAGCATTTGTGATGTTCATGCTTATTAAAGCAATTAACAGGATGAAGAAAAAAGAAGAAGAAGCCCCGGCTGTAATTCCTGAACCTACAACCACGGAAATACTTTTAACGGAGATACGCGATTCCTTAAAAAAATAAAGATTCCTTTAAATAATAATTAACCCCGATCCCTTTCAAAAGGATCGGGGTTTTTATTTACAAATTAACAATTTATTAACATTAAAATGCTTTTTAGATAATAAAACAGCTGTTATTTTGCTAAAAAATTAACATATGCAAATAATTTACACATACTTAATCTTAACTTTACTATTCTTTTCTGGCGCCTCGCTAAAATCACAAACTGTCTATGATGCACAATATCTTGCCAGTCACCCAAGAATTTATACACAAAGGCATTCTTTTTGGTTTGAAGGAAATGTAAATTTTGATCTTTCAAAAAGTAAACGTTGGCAATTTCAAATGGATTATCAATACCGAAGATGTTCCGATCCGAGTTATATTGCAGGCGGACAAACAAATAATATTTTTAAAGACCCTTTTCAACAGGTTTTTAGGCCATGGCTACATTATTGGATAAAACCAGGTGCTGTAAGATTTTCTCTTTCTCCTTTAGGTTATTGGATATCATGGGTTAATGGCGACGAAGCAAAGATCTATGCACCGACACAAGGAAATAGCGGAAAATATGGCGCAGTTGTTTTTCCTGAATTTAGGGTAACACCACAAATTACAACGGTTCAAAAATTTGGCCGTATCGAATATTTTAACAGATTTAGATATGAATTTAGGTTTGTTGGGCAAAGAACATTGTCGAACGAAAACGCTTCTGATTTTGGAAAAGGCGACAACTTTTCTCCAAACACTCCCGGCGATCCATTGAATGACTCAACAGGCATTAGCAAGTCGCAACGCCTAAGATGGCAAGTCAGGCTACAAGTGCCTTTAACAAAGGATAGTAGAAAAAACCAGATCTATATTAACGCATGGAACGAAGTGTTTTTATCTTTTGGTAAATACGTTGGAACATCAAAGATCTTAAATCAAAACAGAACAGTTCTAATGTTGGGCTATAAAGTGCAGGGAAAAATTCCGGTTAAAATTGAAGTTGGAGTTACTGAGCAAGTGTTATTTGCTTATAATATAAAAACACCACCAACCCAACCATCAACAGTAAACTATAATAAACAAAATGTAGAGCTGAATACTGCTTTACAGGTTTATTTGATCTTTGATAGTTTTCAAAACCTCTTTAAGAAAAAAGATAAACCAATAGAGGCAATAAAATAGAGGTTGCTTATCAAAAAACACAAGTCGTTATTCTATACAAAACCCCAATAATATTGATTCTACGCAATTTAAGAACTTAACGTTAACTTAACATTGTAAAGAAGATAAAAAAATAGATTTGAGGAATAAATAAACACACTATGTTTGGATTAGACACATCACTCACTGTTCTCTTAATACTTTGTCTTGTATTAGCATGTTTTTTCGAATTTATTAATGGTTTTCATGATACGGCCAACGCAGTAGCAACTGTTATTTATACAAACTCTATGAAACCAACTGTTGCTGTGGTTTATAGTGGTATCTTGAATTTTACAGGCGTTATGTTAGGTGGTATAGCCGTAGCTATGGGCATTGTAAATTTATTACCAATGGATGCGTTGATAGATAGCAATCCTTATCATGGTGTTGCTATGATATTGGCATTATTGGTAAGCGCAATTATCTGGAATTTTGGTACCTGGTACTTTGGCATTCCTTCATCAAGTTCACACACACTTATTGGTTCTATTTTAGGAATTGGTTTAGCCTTTGCTTTCTTACCGGGCGATCTTGGTCTTTCGGCAGTTAATTGGGATAAAGCAAAAGATACAGGCTTAGCTTTATTACTTTCGCCATTAATCGGTTTTTCGGTAGCAATTATTATGATGTTTATTTTTAAACGCTTTATAAAAAACGAGATCATTTATAAAGAACCAATTCCCGGAAAAATGCCTCCTCTTTGGATCAGAATGCTATTATGGTTAACCTGCGGTTTGGTAAGTTTTTTTCATGGACAGAACGATGGACAAAAAGGTGTTGGTTTAATTATGCTTATTTTAATTGCAATACTACCCGGCCAGTTTGCTGTAGATTCTAGCGTCAACCTGCAAAGCGTTAATGGTAACGTAAACAAAATAGAATTGCTAATATCTAAAGCCGATACAACTGTGTTAGCGAAAAAAGAAAAAGTAATGTTTACTGAGATAATGAAATATTCGGATCATTTTGAAGAAACTACAGTTGGTAAATTTAATTCTGATGAAGTTGATTTGAAAGAGCGTTTCTCTTTAAGAAGAGATGTAATTAAAATTACAAAGAACACAGAGAAAATTATTAAAGGCGGTAACTTAACCTTAAGCGCTAACGAAATAAAAGAATTAAGTCACGAAATAAAAGCAACAAAAAAATTAGTTGAATATGCTCCGTCATGGGTAATTATTAGTATCTCGTTATGTTTAGGCCTTGGAACAATGGTTGGCTGGAAACGTATTGTAAAAACGGTTGGCGAAAAAATTGGTAAACAACACATGAGTTATGCCCAAGGCGCAAGCGCCGAGTTAGTAGCATCTATGGGCATTGGTATGGCATCAGCATATGGCGTACCGGTTTCAACAACACATATGTTATCATCAGGTATTGCTGGATCGATGGTTGCTAAAAAAGGATTAAAGAACTTACAAAAAGGAACTATTAAAACCATTGCTTTGGCTTGGTTGTTTACCTTGCCAGTAACCATTATTTTATCAGGCGGGCTATTCTTATTATTCCGCGCCATTTTATAAATTATTGTTTAATGTAGAAATGCTGAAGGTCTGTGTAATTAATTACACAGACCTTTTGGTTTATTTTTATTTAAGTTGTTGATTTATAATAATCTAAAAATTTGGCGCAGTTCTTGCCAATAAGATAAGTAAGAAACAATTAAAAAAAAGGAACTATGCCAAGACAGGGAAGAGATGATGCAAGAGAACGCATTAAGAAAGCGGCTCCATCACACGGAACTCAGACTCACAAATTAGAATCTGATAAAAATAAAAAACAAAACGCTGATCTTAAAAAAGATTTACAACCTAAGCGTAAATAATAAATACCGTCAATTTTGCTATCTCAAAAATAGTGAACTGGACAAAAACAAAAAACCCATCTTATATTAGGTGGGTTTTTTGTTTTTATTCCTATTCGGAAATTTTTAAAAGATCAGAGTATTTTTTTCTTTAACTTTTCTGCTATATTTTTTTTGTTAAGCTCATTCTTAGCTTTCAGGTCAATAACAAGTAAAGAAAGTTTTTCGTTATCCCCATTATTTTTTTTGGTTTTTTTAGCACGGCTTAAGTATTTTGATAAGTTATGAGATATAAAAACTTCTAGCTCAGTTATAAATATAAACCGATCGTGCCATTCGCCAATTTTTTCCTCTATTGATTTTATTTTTTTGTATCGAGAAGTTAATACCCGATCAACTTTGAATCCTTCTAAAAGGCTGTTAATTGTTTTTATGTCTTTTAATTTTTTTCTTATTCCGTGAAAATTTTCATCATTCACAATATTAGGCATTTCAGTTTGTATATCTGTAAAAAGAGAACCTATATGTTCTTTGGACGCTTTATTAACAAGCACCCCATCTTTTTTATTAAAATAGTATAATGCTTTTTTGCTAAGTTTCTCAAAACCCTTTTTATCAAATTTTTTCAGCGCCCGCAAAAACTCTTTTTCCTGCCCATATGCTTTTTTACCAAGGAATAATTTAAACCCGAAAAGTATTTTTGAATTGCGTTTCTTTGTTAATTTAATATTAAGAGCTGTGGCTCGCAATTCACCGGCAGTGTCAAAAACCAATGAAAGCTTTTTCTGTATTTTTTTTCTGTGGAACTTGTTTTTAGACAAAATTTCAAGGAAGCGATATAAAGAGCGCAGCTGTTTTATATCAACCCGAAGTTTATGAACAACTTCTTCATCAAGTCTTTTGGCCTCTTTTAAATGTTTAAGAAAAGAGGCAACCTGCTCTTTATAAATTTTGGCTATAGTTCGGGAGTCCACCATTATAATAATTATAATAAAAGCACCAACTCTGTGCCACCAAATAAGGAATGGCTACAAACCTTCTAAAATTTTATCATCCACCAAATTCGGCAAGGTTACTTTTAAATTCGGCGTGCGTTGCATTTCGCGTTTAATAGCAAATAAAGCTTCATTGTTGCGCGCCCAGGCTCTTCGCGAGATGCCGTTGTTTACATCCCAGAATAACATTTGCTCTAAACGTCTTTCCGCATCATCGCTTCCATCTAATACCAAACCAAAGCCTCCGTTTATTACTTCGCCCCAGCCCACGCCACCGCCATTGTGCAAGCTTATCCATGTAGCGCCTCTAAAGGCATCGCCAACAAAATTTTGCACGGCCATGTCGGCAGTAAATTTACTGCCATCATAAATATTTGATGTTTCACGATACGGACTATCCGTTCCACTCACGTCGTGATGATCTCTTCCTAACACAACAGGCGCAGTAATTTTTCCTTCTTTAATAGCTTTATTTACTGCGCGCGCAATATTAATACGGCCTTCGCTATCAGCATATAAAATACGTGCCTGCGAACCAACTACTAAATTATTTTGTTGCGCATCTTTTATCCAGACAATATTATCGTGTAATTGCTGTTTAATTTCTTCAGGCGCAGTTTTATAAATTTCTTCTAAAGCTATTAATGCTAGTTTATCTGTTACAGCAAGGTCTTCTGGTTTAGCCGAGGTACATACCCAACGGAACGGCCCAAAGCCATAATCAAAACACATTGGCCCTAAAATATCCTGCACATAACTTTTGTATTTAAACTCTCCGGCTTCTTTATTGGCAAACACATCGCCACCTGCACGCGAAACTTCTAATAAAAATGCATTACCATAATCAAAAAAGTACATGCCGTTTCCTGCTAAAGTATTTATAGCATTAATATGACGCACTAATGTTTTTTGAACTTCTTTTTTAAATTGTTCCGGCTGTTCGGCCATCATCTTATTACTTTCTTCTAAAGAAATGCCCGCAGGGTAATAACCGCCCGCCCATGGATTGTGTAAAGATGTTTGATCGCTACCAATATCTACGGGCATTTTTTCTTTTACCAAACGCTCCCATAAGTCAACCACATTGCCTTCGTATGCTAAACTCACAGCTTCTTTATTTTGTTGGGCCGCTTTTGTTCTTGCAATTAATTTATCAAGATCAGAAAAAACTTCATCTACCCAACCTTGTGTATGACGTGTTTTTACAGCCTTGGCATTTATTTCTGCTGTAATAGAAACCAGGCCGGCAATTTTTGCTGACTTGGGTTGTGCACCACTCATGCCTCCCAGGCCGCAGGTTACAAATAATTTACCTTTACGATCCGCTTCTGTTTTAAATTTTTTACGCGCAGCGTTCATAACAGTTATGGTTGTGCCATGTACAATCCCTTGCGGACCAATGTACATAAAACTCCCTGCCGTCATTTGTCCGTATTGGGTTACACCTAATGCATTAAATTTTTCCCAATCATCCGGCTTGCTGTAATTGGGTATCATCATACCATTAGTAACAACAACGCGTGGCGCATCTTTATGCGATGGAAATAAACCCATTGGGTGGCCGCTGTATAAAACCAATGTTTGTTCATCGGTCATAGTAGCCAAATATTGCATGGTTAATAAATACTGTGCCCAGTTTTGAAATACTGATCCGTTACCACCATAAGTAATTAATTCGTGTGGATGTTGTGCTACTGCGTAATCTAAATTATTACTGAGCATGTGCATAATTGCCGCTGCCTGTATGCTTTTGTGAGGATACTCGTTTATAGGCCTTGCATAAATTTTATAGTCAGGCCTAAAGCGGTGCATATAAACACGGCCATAAGTTTTTAATTCGTGCGCAAATTCTTTTGCTAAAACAGCATGATGTTTTGCATCAAAATAACGTAAGGCATTACGTATGGCTAATTTTTTTCATCAGCACTTAAAATATCTTTTCGTTTTGGCGCGTGATTAATATTGGTTTCGTATGGCTTTGCTTCAGGCAACTGTTGAGGTATACCTTGTAGTATTAGATCTTTAAAAGAAACGCTGGTGGTTGTTGACATATTTAAATTTATTTCGTAGGATTATCTTTTATAAAATTACCGGTTTTTTTATCATAACCATATGGGCAATGCTTGCAACCGCTTTTACAGCAATGGCCACGTTTTAAGTGATACTTTTCTGTAAACACAATGTAGCCTTCTGGGCTGTAATAAAAATCTTCGGGGTCTAGTTCTTTCTTGAACATTTCAATGGTAAAGATAAGGATTAAGCGGTCTAATTAATAATCACTAAGCATTACTAACATAATTTGTTTTTAATTTGGGCGTTGCCTTCGGCCCGGGCTGTTATGGGGTCCGCTTCGCTACCGTGCTTCACTTCGTTGCGCACCAAGCCCTTCACACCCCTAACGCAAATTTCGAAATTCTTCTGTGCACTTTGCGTGAGCGATTGCAGCGAAAAGCCCACAGCGAAGCGAGGACTTGTAGCGTAAAGCGCGACCCGCAGGGGCACGCCCAAATAAAAAAATAACGCCTTATCATTTTGACAAAGCGTTACAGTATAGAATTTAAATTTCTTTTTAAAATTGCAGAATTACTCTACACGCTTAATAGTACAACCAATAGATTTGGTTTCCTGCATTTTTGGTGTTTCGTTCTTTAGTAAAGAAGCCAAAGCATCTTTTAAATAAGGGGCTTTTACAGCAGCAGCATCTTTTACATTATCATCAATAGCACCTTTGTAAACAAGGCCTTTAGCGTTAAATAAAAAGCATTGAGGTGTGCGGGTTGCGCCAAAAGCGTTAGCTAATGCACTTTTCTCATCAACTGTATAAGCACATCTTAATTTTTGGGCAGAGTAATATGCTGTCATTTTATCAAAACTATCATCTTCTGCACGTTGCGCTTCATTACTGTTTATTAAAGCACAGCCAATACCATTAGCCAAACAATAATCAGAATATTCTTTAATACGCGCCTCGCTTAATTTTACGTAAGGGCAAGTATTACAACTAAAGATCACTAATAAACCTTTAGCGGTTTTTACTTCGTTTAACGAAATACTTTTTCCACTTACATCTTTCATTTTATAATCGCCTTGAGGAATTGCGGCATTAATAGCCAATTCTTCCGGAGGAGAGTTAATAAACGATAAGGCTGTCAAAGCGGCAACGCCAATGGTTAAGGATAATAATGTTTTTTTCATAGTATTAAATTTACAAAAATTCTGCTTTAATTAAGAACTTCCTATACTGTTTTAACAATAATCGCGCCAAAAAACAGCTGTTTTTAGAGCATAGCAGCAAAAAAGTTAATATTTACTTAATATCTATAAAATGCGGGCTTAGCATAATTGTTTTAATTTTATGCTGCACTTAAATACAAAGTGAACATCCTAAAGGAATTTAATTTTCTTTCGAAAAAATAAAGGATCCTTAACCGCTTTTAGATCAAAACGCTTAATTATTAAGATGATTAATTTAAGATCGGTTATATATATCTTTGTTGCCTGTTTGTTTTTTTTAAATTCAAAGGCGCAAACCATAACTGGTTTTGTGAGTCGTAAACCAAGTATTGCAACAGAAACCTGTGGCTGTTCTGGTTGTAATGACGCTGCTTACGCAGCTGGTGTTACTTACCCTGATGTTAATGGCGTATGCGGAACAACAGAACCTTCTGCCAATAGTGGTAATTGCAGTACCACTTCAAGATCTGCCGTTATTGTTATTCCGGCAGGGTGTACGGTTACTGTTAGTGGCGGAGTGGGCGACAGAGTGGGCTGTTCAGGAGCAGGATCAGGCGCAGGACTTGATGCCGGGGATCAATTTAGTATAGTAGGAAGTTTAGGGACCACCAATTGTAACTCCGGGGTTCAAACCGCAGGCAGTAATACCAGTGTGTTTGTTGGCCCTTTAACACAAGTTGGCGGCCAGGTAACTTTTAATTT
>JBDSFC010000513.1:0-7149 GCA_039919745.1 Bacteroidia bacterium
TTACAAGTGCCTGGAAAACGAGGCTAAATGAGAGGCCAACAGCAACTAAAGATCCAAATGGTCTATCATTGTCTCTTAAAATTTTTATTCCTCTATATAAAAGTATCATATATAAGAACAATAATATAAAGCCTGAGATCAAGCCGTATTCTTCTATTATAATAGCATAAATAAAATCTGACGAGGCTTGCGGCAAGAAAGCGCGCTGTGTACTTCTTCCGGGACCCTTGCCAATTACACCACCAGTAGCAATAGCAATTTTTGCCTGCTCACTTTGGTAATTGCTTTTTGTATCGCCACTATTAAAACTTTCTATCCTTGTTTTCCATGTGGGGCCTCGGCCTCCCGGAATAGATTCGGGCGCAAACCAGATCCACGAAAAGAACAAGCTGCCCGCTAAAATACAAATGCCCAGGATCTTTAAAATTATTTTAATATTAATGCCACCAATAAACATTAATACCAGGCAATTAAAAAATAATAAGGCTGCTGTTGAAAAATTAGCCGGCAAAATTAAAGCACAAATTAACCCTATAGGAATTAAAAGATATTTAAATACCGATTTGAAATCCTGCAGGTCCTTGCCCCTTAATGCAATAACCCTGGCCACATAAATGATCAACATTAATTTTGCGATATCAGAAGATTGAAATGTTAGTCCAATAACCGGCAATGTTAACCAACGCGAAGCATCGCCGGCACTAACACCTCTTAGTAAAGTAAATAACAAAAGCGGAATAGAAAGTATAAAGCCTATCTGCGCTACTTTTGAAAACACTGTATATTTTATTTTATGGAACAGGTACGCAATACCAAAACCCAATGCAATAATTATGATCTGTTTATATAAAAAATATTCAGTATTGCCCTGTTTGAATTTATGGGCTAATGTAACGATAGCACTATAAACTACCAATATAGAAAGCAACGACAACAAGAACATGATCACCCAAATAACCTTGTCGCCTTTTAAATAGTTGAATAGTTTCATAATTATTTAATTTATTTGATTTTTCATCCCATAAATTCTGAAATTTTAAAGCGCATGGATCATTAACAAATGAAGATCATTTATTTTTAGCGGAGGCTATTGTAAATTATTTGTTCAATGAAATGCTTTAATCAGAATTAACTGATCTCAAATCATTTTATTTTACAAACCTTTTACTGCACGCTTAAATTGCATCCCTCTGTCTTCATAGTTTTGAAACAGGTCAAAACTCGCGCAGGCAGGAGATAATAAAACCACATCGCCTTTTTTACCGATCTTATAAGAAGCGGCAACAGCATCATTTGCGTTATCAGTTTCAACAATTAATTCTACCGCATCTTTAAATGCTGAAATAATTTTTTTGTTGTCTTTACCTAAACAAACAATTGCTTTTACTTTTTCTTTTACAAGATCAAATAATTCGTTGTAGTCATTTCCTTTATCTTGTCCGCCACAGATCCATACTATAGGTTTCTGCATACTTTCAAGTGCATACCAGGTTGAGTTAACATTGGTTGCTTTTGAATCGTTTATAAATTCAATGCCATTGATCGTGGCAATAAACTCCAAACGGTGTTCGATATTCTGAAAGTCTTGTAAAGACTCCCGGATGATCTCTTTTCTCACATCAACGATGCGGGTTACCAGCGATGCTGCCATGCTGTTGTAAACGTTATGTTTACCCTGAAGTGCTAGTTGTTCAATTGTCATAATTAAGGGTTGTTGGTTTGGTTTATAATTAAGGGTTATTTGGTTTTCGGTTAAAAATGCGCCTGGGCCATCAATTGGTTGTTTGATACTAAATGGAACGAGCTCGGCTGCAAATTGATGCTGTTGCATGTACGCCTGAATGGTTAAGTCATCTGCGCAATACACAAAAGCATTTTTGTTACTTTGGTTTTGGGTAATTCTGAATTTTGATGCTACATAATTTTCAAATTTATAATCGTATCTATCTAAATGGTCTGGTGTAATATTTAAAAGCACCGCTATATCGGCAACAAAATCAAACATACCGTCTAACTGAAAACTGCTCAACTCCAACACATAATAATCAAAGTTCTCACGGGCTACCTGCATAGCAAAGCTCTTTCCAACATTGCCGCCAAGACCAACATTGTATCCTGCTTTTTTGAGTATGTGATAGGTTAACAAAGTTGTTGTTGTTTTACCGTTTGAACCCGTGATACATATTTTTTTTGCCTTCGTATATCTTCCTGCAAATTCAATTTCCGAAATCACCGGAATATTTTTTGCTTTTAATTTCTGAACCAATTCTACTTTATCAGGAATACCCGGACTCTTGATCACTTCATCAGCGTTCAGTATCTTTTCTTCGGTATGTACTCCTTCCTCGAACAAAATTTTTTCTTCTATTAGTTGTTCTTTATATTTTTCTTTGATCAACGACTTGTCGCTTACAAAAACGTCGAAGCCTTTTTGTTTAGCAAGTACTGCACTTCCAACTCCGCTTTCACCACTACCAAGTATCACAATTCGTTTACTCACTATCTTAATTTCAACGTAACAAATGTTAATACTGCCAACATAATTCCTATAATAAAAAAGCGCATCACAATTTTTGATTCATGAAAGCCAACTTTTTGATAATGATGATGCAATGGCGCCATTTTAAATAAACGATGTGTTTGTGCAAACTCTAATCCTTTTCGCTTTTTCTGATATTTAAAATAACCTACTTGCATGATCACGGAAATATTTTCTACCAAAAACACACCGCATAAAATAGGGATCAATAATTCTTTACGAATAGCGATCGCGTAAACTGCAATGATACCGCCAATAGCAAGACTTCCCGTATCGCCCATAAATACCTGCGCGGGAAAAGAATTGTACCATAAGAAGCCAACGCATGCGCCAATAAAGGTTGCCATAAATACTACAAGCTCACCCGAATTAGGGATGTACATAATATTTAAATAATCGGCAAAAATGGTATTACCCGAAACATAAGCGAGTATACCAAGCACCACACCAATGATCGCACTCGTTCCAGCGGCGAGGCCGTCAATACCATCGGTTATGTTCGCACCATTTGAAACTGCAGTAACAACAATTATTACCATTGGAATAAAAATTAACCAACCGTATTTAATACAATCATCACAAGCCCACGAAATAAATTTGCCATAATCCAATTCATTATTTTTTAGAAATGGAATTGTTGTTTTTAAATTTTTAACGGCTTTTTCCGCATACATTGGTGAATTCAATTTTTTCTCAACAGGAGTAGAAATTGTTCCAATATCTTGTGAAGTGGATACAATTCGTTCTTTGATCACAACATCCGGATGAAAATAAAATACACAACCAACGATCAAACCGATACCAACCTGGCCAATGATCTTGAATTTGCCTTGTAATCCTTCTTTATTTTTTTTGAACACTTTAATATAATCATCTAAAAATCCAATACCACCAAGCCACACAGTAGAAATCAACATTAACACGATATATACATTTAAAACTTTTGCAAATAATAAAGTTGGAATAAGGATGGCAGCAATAATTATTAAGCCACCCATTGTTGGAGTGCCTGCTTTTTTTGTTTGTCCATCTAATCCTAATTCGCGAATAGTTTCGCCGATTTGTTTTTTGCGGATATATTCAATAATGCGTTTACCAAAAACCAAAGAAATAATTAAAGAAGTGATCAATGCCAACGCTGCCCGGAATGAAATGTATTGAAACACTCCCGCTCCCGGAAAGTCAAATGCTCTGTCTAAATATTGAAATAAATAATATAACATATTATACTTCCAGTGCTTTAATGGTTTCTTTTAAAATTTCTAAATCGTCAAACTTATGTTTCACTCCTTTTATTTCCTGGTATTTTTCGTGGCCTTTACCAGCTATCAAAATAATATCTCCAGGTTTGCTCAAACTGATAGCAGTTCTTATCGCTTCTTTTCTATCTGTAATTCGCAACATTTTTTTAACATCAACAGGGTTGATACCTTTTTGCATTTGATCAAGAATCATTTCAGGATCTTCGCTACGCGGGTTATCAGAAGTTAAAATAACTTTGTTGCTATACTCACAAGCAATAGCAGCCATTACCGGTCGTTTGGCAGAATCACGATCGCCGCCACAACCAACCAAAGTGATCACTTGTTCTGCTCCGGTTCTAAGATCTTTTATAGTTTCTAAAACATTTTTTAATGCATCAGGTGTATGTGCATAATCCACAATTCCAATTATTCCCTTTGGTGATTTTATGTATTGAAAACGGCCTTCAACAGAATTAAGATTGCTTAATGCGGTTAAAACATTTGTTTTATTTTGTTTTAATAAAATTGCAGCAGCGTAAACAGCCAAAACATTATAAGCGTTAAATGTACCAATGAGTTTTACCCAAACTTCTGTATTATCAATGTTTAATAATAAACCATTCAATTGGTTTTCGAGAATACGACATTTAAAATCAGCCATGTTCTGCAAACCATAAGTATGTTTCTGCGCTTTTGTATTTTGAAGCATTATCATACCATTACGGTCATCACGATTTATTAATGCAAAAGCAGTATTTGGTAATTGATCAAAAAAACCTTTTTTTGCTTTTATATATTCATCAAATGTTTTATGATAATCCAAATGATCATGAGTAATGTTACTAAAGATGGCGCCGGTAAAACTTAATCCCGCTATACGGTTTTGCACTACAGCATGAGAACTTACTTCCATAAAAACATATTCACAACCCTGGGCGTGCATGGTTGTTAAAAGCTCATTCAAAGTTAAAGCGTCTGGTGTAGTATGAGTAGCGGGAATAACCGTGTTATTGATCTTATTTTCTACTGTAGATAATAATCCAACCGAATAACCTAATGACTTAAATAAATTAAATAATAAGGTAACGGTTGTTGTTTTGCCATTTGTACCTGTGATCCCAACCAGTTTTACTTTCTCTGAAGGATTATCATAAAAATTACAAGCAATAATTCCTAAAGCATAAGACGAATCGGTTACTTTAATATAGGTTACCGTTTCATTTTTTGTTTCAGGCATTTCTTCACACACAATTGCAATGGCACCATTTTCTATTGCTTTGTCAATATATAAATGTCCATCAACAGCTGTACCTTTTGTAGCAACAAATAAAGAATCCTTCTTAACAGTTCTTGAGTCAAAGGTTACTGAAGAAATAGCCATGTGGGTAGACCCGGTTATTTCTTCCAGTCTAACTTTATATATTATGTCGCTTAACAACTTCATATTAATGTGAGTACGATCTTATTTCCTTTATTAAATTTTTGTCCTGCTTCAATACTTTGTTTTTGTACACTTCCAAAACCCATGATCTGAACGTGCATACCATTATTTTCTAATAAGAAAAGAGCATCTTTAGCAGATAATCCACGGAGATTTGGCATTATTCCTTTTTTCAATTGGCTCTCAATATTATTTTCAGCTAAAATTATTTTTGTTGAATCCTTTGTATTACGATTCACAAATTTTTCGTTCTCAACTGTTGTTGCAGGAAGAGAGAAACTTTTAGCAATTGCATTGATCTCATTACCTTTAGTTGTAATAACAGACGGAACTTTTGTGATCAGGTCTTTTTTATTGTTGATCGGTTGAATAAAATCCAAACTACCTGAATATACTTTTTCGGCGATCTCTTTAAATACAGGACCTGCAACGGCAGCGCCATAATACACACCGTTGCTTGGAGAATTAATTACAACAATGCACGAGTACAATGGATTTTCGGCCGGGAAATAACCAACAAAAGAAGCCTGGTAATTTCTTGCACCCGCGGCACCATAAACAGATTCCCCGCGAATACGTTCCCCTCCTATTTTTGCGATCTGTGCTGTTCCGGTTTTTCCACCAACTTTAAAAGCAGTGATGTTCAATGTTTTTCCTGATCCGTTTTGCACAACGCCTTCCAATAATTTTTTTGCTTTTACGATCGTTTCTTTTTTTACTATTTGTTCTTCTAAAATTTCGGTACCGTATGTTTTTATAACAATACCATTACGCTTAATTTCTTTCACAAAGCGCGGCTTTACCATTTTGCCATCGTTAGCAACTGCATTATAAAGTGTAAGCGTTTGCATAGGTGTAATTAAACTCTCGTAACCATAACTTAATTGTGGTAATGTAACACCCGACCAGAATTTTGTTTTTGTTTGAGGGATCACGCCTTTACCTTCACCCGGAATAGATAACCCAAGTTTTTCATTTAAGTGAAACGAGTTTAATTTATTTGCAAATTGCTGCGGATTTTTTGAATAATATTTTGTAATGATCTTACTTACACCCACATTAGATGAAGTCTCAAAAACACGTTGAACAGTTAATGTAGGCGATTCAGGTGCGTGCGAATCTTTTACTTTTTTATCAAAGTACATACACTCACCATTTCCCACGGCAACTTTTTCGTCAAGGCTGATATTGTAATCATCAATAACTGCAAGCATAGATGCCAGCTTAAATGTTGAGCCCGGCTCGGTTGGGTAACCAATAGCATAATTAAAACTTTCGTTATACGTACTTGTATCGTTTTTGCTTTTCGTTAAATTAACTATCGCTTTAATGGCGCCTGTTTTTACTTCCATTAAAATAGCACAGCCATGAGATGCGCCATTTTTTATTAATGATTTTATTAATGCTTGTTGCGCAACATCCTGAATATTTATATCAATAGTTGTATATAGATCGTTTCCATCTTTTGGCTCTACTTCATTCTCATCATTTATCGGACGCCAAACACCACCAGCAATTTGTTGCATTAAACGTTTTCCGCTAACACCACTCAAAGTACTATCAAATGCGCCTTCCAGGCCAACAGGTTTTACACCAGCCCTTGCCATACCAATAGTTCGGGCGGCAAGTGTTGAGAAAGGACGTTCACGATGATTGGTTTGCAATGTTACAAGACCGCCTTTTCTTCCTTTTCTGAAAATTGGAAATGTTTTTAAAAGCTGAAGATTTTTATAGGAAACATTTCTTTGTAATAATACATAGCGATCATTATCTGAACGCGCGTTGTTCAGGATCTTTAAATATTCTCTTTCACTTTTATCACCAAATAAATTACTTAATTGTAATGCAAGCGAATCGCGATTGGCTTTATAGATTTTTTCAGTGATACTTGGCGCGTTAATATCAACTGCAATCTCATAATAAGG
>JBDSFC010000536.1:0-4861 GCA_039919745.1 Bacteroidia bacterium
AAATGTTTGAAGGGTATTAAACATGGATGCATTAAGTGTAATGGTATTTGTAGTTGCCTGGATCACACCACCTGAATTCATCAGAACACAATAAACCGAATTACCTGCATTGGAAGCTGTATTCCCAATTGTAACACCAATAGCATTTAAGGTAGATGTAATTGGATTTATATATTGACTTGCAATAATTCCTGAAGCAGTATTAAAACCAACCGCACTTGTAAACGCAAGAGTAGGCTCATTTTGAGACCATGTATTGCAGGTAACGCTTTGGTTATAGATTGCTAAATTATTTAAGTTGTTTTGATCAGGTGAAGCAGAAACTGAAATCGTGCTTAATCCGTTTACCAATGGTGTATATGAAGGAAATGTAATGGTAGTGCTTGCACCGGCAGCTAAAGAAGCGATATTCAATAAACTGACAAAGGTGTTTGCGCCACCCATATTTAAATTAATGGGAATGTTTGTTAGCGGAGCATTACTTGCATTTTTAATAATTGCTTTTACAGTTTGTGGTGTATTAAAACTTCCTGAAACTTTTCCCGGAGTAATAATGCCTGTAACCTGCACATCGTTGGTGGCTGAGTTAACTGCACCAAATATAAAACATGGTCTGAAAGGCGAAATAGCTAATGTGTTAGGTGCGGGAGATATTGTAGTAGATGCACTTGCACCACCAGTAGCCATTGTGTTATCTGCTGCATAAGTTGCAATGCCTGTACTGTAAGGTCCTGCACAAGCCCAGTCAAAAGCCACGTAAATACCACCACCTGTATAAGTAAAGGTTGGTGCTAATGCCAGGTTGATAGATGTTGTGCCTGCAGAAACAGGAATGGTCATGTTGCCATTATAAACGGTTGACATGCCTGTAATTGCTGTAGCATAATTTGTTCCTTTTAAATAGGCAATATCACTCGTGTTTTGCAAATAAACTGTAAAACTACCTGTTACTGGTGCCCCGGTAACACCTGTGGTTAAAGTAAAACCCAGCGAAGTAACATTTGTTCCTGTTGCTAGTGCTGTTAACTCAGATGGTTTAACCAAATAACAACCTCTTAAAAAAGCATGACCAGAAGTTCCGTTTGGAGCTCTTGTTTGAGATGTTGCACCATTACCAACCGGCGCAATTACCTGGAGGTTTACCTGTGCAAAAACAGAACTTAAACTGCTAACTAATACAAATAATACTAAGTAAATTTTTTTCATGTTTTTTATTTTGTAGATAAATATAGAAAATATTTCCATTCATTTTTACATTTTAACTTTTAGTAAAAAAGTATCTACATCGTTGTAGGTCTATGAGAATAAGGGGTTCAGAGAGGTTATAAATAAAAAAGGCCTTTACTACAAAGGCCTTTTAATAGAGTAAAAATGTTGTGGTCTATTTTTTCGCGTCAGCTAAAAACTGCGCTAAACCGCTATCCGTTAATGGATGTTTTAATAAGGCTGTAATTGCACTTAACGGAGCAGTTATAACATCAGCGCCAATTTTTGCGCATTCAATAATATGCATTGGGTGACGAACACTGGCGGCTAAAATTTCAGTTTCGTAACCGTAATTATCATAAATAATGCGAATGTCTTCAATTAGTCTTAATCCATCTGTACTAACATCATCTAATCTTCCAATAAATGGCGACATATAAGTAGCTCCGGCTTTAGCAGCTAATAAAGCTTGTCCCGCAGAAAATACAAGTGTGCAATTTGTCTTGATACCTTGTTCGGTAAAATATTTAATTGCTTTAATACCATCTTTTATCATCGGTATTTTTACAACAATACGGGGATGTAATTTTGCCAATGCTTCGCCTTCTTTTACCATCCCATCAAAATCGGTAGAGATAACTTCTGCGCTAACATCGCCGGTAACTATATTGCAGATGTCTACATAATGTTTTAAAATATTTTCTTGTCCTTTAATGCCTTCTTTAGCCATTAAAGATGGGTTAGTAGTTACACCGTCTAAAACACCAAGATCTTGTGCTTCTTTAATTTGCGCCAGGTTGGCTGTATCAATAAAAAATTTCATATTTCTGTTTTTGTTTTTAGCAGCGATAAAGATATATACTTAAGCTAAGTCTTTTTTAAAATTCTATTAACAATTAATTTAATTTTAAAAAATATTTCCATTAAGCAATTACTACCACTTATAAAGTTTTTTCGATAAATCGTGATCTTTATGTATAATCAAAAATTATTTATTGTATTTTTAGTAAAAATAGAGATTTATGATACATAAAAATACCAGCTTAAATTTTAAGTATCTTGCCCTCCTTTTTTTAGTACTTATAAGTACCGTGTCTTTTTCGCAATGGCAATATATAACTACAAAAAACTCTAGTCTTTTAATGACATCTAATGGTACTGGTTATTATTATGAAAACACTTTAATAACGCCTTCTAGCGGATATAAATATTCAATTTCAAAAACAACCAACGATTGGCAAACTGATTTTTTTGTTGCTCAAAATGTTACAGGTCCCAGCCCTTCAGGAGTACGTTTAACGGAGATGGAATTTATTAACGATACAACAGGTTTTTGTCATATTCACGGTGCAACCGACGTTATATATGGTACCACAACAAGTGCAGTTTTATGGAATAATCCTTATCAAATGGGTGGTGCAATAGGAAACTTTTCATTTTTAAGTAAGGATTTGGGATATATTATAGAATTTTATTCGCCCTACAATTTAAGTAAGTGCATTGGCAATTATTCAATTACTAGTATACCAACAAATCAAAATTTAAACTATAACGCCAAAATTTATTTTAATAATGATACTACTGGTTATTTATATGGGCAAAACTCGTCAACAATTAATGTTTTAGTAAGAACAAATAATTCAGGTGTAAGTTGGACAAACCAGTTATCCGACACTAATAATGCATTTAATAAAATTTATTTTCCTTCAGATCAGATTGGATATATTGCTGCAAATAATGGTAAAGTATTTAAAACAACAAACGCGGGAATTAGTTGGACAAAATTATCTCTTGCAACAACCAATAATTTGTACTCAGTAAGTTTTATTAATGATACCATTGGGTTTGTTGGAGGTACTAACGGAAGTGTTTATAAAACAATCGATGGAGGTTTGTCATGGCAATCAGAGAATTCTACTATTACGCATGATATAAAAAAACTTTATTTTTTTAAAAGTGGTTTTGTATATGCTGTTTCAAACTCTGGGGAATTGATTAAAAGATATCTTCAGGTCGGGTTAAAGGATCAACAAAAGATTTTTCAAGACCTTAAAGTATTTCCAAATCCTGCAACAGATCAGCTAAGTATTGAAGTTGCGCAGTTATTAAATGAAAGCTCATTTTCATTATATAATATTAATGGCCAAGAAATTATTAATCAAAATATAAATGAACTAAAAACGCAAATAGACATTAGTAAACTTGCGAAAGGAGTATATTATTTAAAAATAAAAAACGTAAACGGTGTGCAAGTTAAAAAAATAATAAAAGAATAATTTATTTGATGCTTTGCGAACAAACCCAAGCGGTGCTCCAGGCACTTTGAAAATTAAAACCACCTGTTATACCATCAATATTTAAAACCTCGCCACAAAAAAATAAATTTGGAACTAATTTACTTTGCATCGTTTTAAAATCCAGCTCTTTTAAATTAACGCCACCACAGGTCACAAATTCTTCTTTAAACGTGGTTTTGCCTTCCATTTTGTAAGAACTGTTGCAAAGATTTTCAGTGAGTTTATTTAATTGCTTATTGCTGATCTCGGCCCAGGGCTTTGTGTTATCAATACCTGAGGAGTAACATAAAAATTCCCACAACCTTCTTGGTAGATCACACAATGGATTTGTATAAGGCAATGCTTTATGTTTTTCTTTCTGAATTTGTTTTAAAAGTAATTCAGTTTCATTTGGCTTTAACGGATAAACCCAATTTACAAAAATACCTGAGTTATAATTCAGAGCGAAAAATTCTTTCGCTGCAAATGCCGAAAGTTTTAGAACGGCCGGCCCGCTTAAGCCCCAATGTGTAATTAAAACAGGACCATTATAATTTAATTTACTATTTTCGATCTTAACCAAAGCATTTTGAACACTGATGCCTTGCAGATCTTTTTTTATTGCTTCGTTAGGAAAATTTAATGTGAATAAACTGGGAATAGGTTCATCAATAGTGTGGCCAAGGTCTTTTATAATTTGATAGGCTGAGGTTTTGTTGTGCCCGCCTAATGCGCAAATAATAGCATCTGTGACAATATCGTCACTATTTGTTTTTACTAAAAAATTGGTTGCTTTTTTAGTTATTGATAAAACTTCGCAACTTGTTTTTATTTCAATATTTAATTGAGAAGTTAATTTAAGAAAACAATCTATAATAGTTTGGCTGTCGTTAGAGTAGGGGAACATTCTTCCATCTTCTTCTGTTTTTAAAATAACTCCTTGTTGTTTAAACCAATCAATGGTATCCTGTACACTGAATTTTGAGAACACCTGTTGTAGTTCTTTATTACCGCGCGGATAATTTTTTACCAATTCAGAATTTTCAAAACAATGATGTGTAACATTACAGCGTCCACCACCTGAAACCTTTACTTTAGAAAGCAGTTTATTTGTTTTTTCTAAAATACTAATAGAATACTTAGGGTTTTTAATAGCAAGATTGATGGCTGCAAAAAAACCTGCAGCGCCACCACCTATAATAACTATTTTTTTTACCGCCATTATTTATTTTTTCCTTTTTGTACCGTAGATCAAAAATAATAAAACGGGTAATATAAAAATGTCTGCTAAAACTGCTATTATAACGGTGATACAAATTAAGAACCCAAAATAAAATGTGCTCTGAAAATCACTGATCATAAGGCTCATAAAACCTCCC
>JBDSFC010000548.1:0-4242 GCA_039919745.1 Bacteroidia bacterium
GCCGGACAAGCTACTGCGCATAATCCGCAAGCTGTACAACGCTCCGCACCATTCTCATCACGCTTCAACACATGCCATCCTCTGTAAACTGATGCCATTGGTCTTGTTTCTTCAGGATACTTTACAGTAGCCCTGCGTTTGAACAAGTGGCTTCCGGTGATCATCATCCCTTTTAAAATGCCGGGCAAATAAAGACTTTCTGTAAACGTCTGTACTTTATTTGATACTACTTTGCTTCTATTGGTTAACTGCATTTTTTCTTATTTAAATAATGATACTATGGCAATAACAACAAGAACATATAATTCTGTCGCCTCTGCTAATCCAATTATTATTTTAATTCCTTTTTTAAACATTTTAAAAAGCTATATGTCCTCTGCAAAATTCAACAACAACTGTTATTGCTAAATTTAAAAGAGAAAGTGGTAATAAATATCTCCAACCTAAATTCATTAACTGATCATAACGGAAACGCGGTAAGGTCCAGCGGATCCACATGAATACAGAAATGAAAAGAAAGATCTTTGTAAAATAAGCACCAAAGCCAATAATAGCGATCCACTTAGAACCATCGGCTAATCCCATTGCATCATATAACTCATGCGCAAACGGGAAATTATATCCGCCAAAATAAAACGCAGCCATTACTGCAGATGAAATAAACATGTTGATGTACTCTGCAAACAAGAATAAACCTAATTTCATAGAAGAATATTCGGTGTGATATCCACCAACTAATTCAGCTTCGCATTCCGGTAAGTCAAATGGCGCACGATTGGTTTCTGCCAAAGCGCAAACAAAAAAGATAATAAATCCAAGCGGTTGCCAAACAACATTTGCAAAACCTGCATCTTGCTGTTCTACAATTTCGCGAAGACTTAATGTACCACCTGAAGTAATAATTAATGCAATAACTGCAATACCCATTGCAATTTCGTAACTGATCATTTGGCTTGAAGCACGAATGGCGCCAAGCAATGCATATTTATTGTTGGATGCCCAGCCACCGATCATAATGCCGTAAACACCAATAGAAACAACGCCGAATAAAAATAAAACACCAATATTAATGTCGGTAATTTGAACGCTATATAAAGTTCCTTTTATATAAACATCTTTACACCATGGAATAACGGAGCCTGTCATTAATGCGGTTAGCATAAATAAACTTGGGCCAAGAATAAAAAGAAAACGGTTTGATACGTTTGGAATGATCTCTTCCTTGAAAAACATTTTTCCACCATCAGCTAATGGTTGTAATAAACCAAAAGGACCGGCTCGATCCGGACCAACGCGATCCTGTAGTAAAGCAGAAAGCTTACGCTCCCATAATGTAGAGTATGCTGCAACCGCCAAAGAAAGCGTGAAGACAGCCACACACACTATTAATTTATAAATAATAAAAGTCAACATAGTTTCTTTTCTTTATTAAGGTTTTTTATCGATTGGCATAAATCCTAACGCTTTTTGTTGTTTCATTGCCTGCACTTTTAATTCATTTAAATGCTGGTAATGATTTTGTGAGATCACAGAATTTCTGTGAATTGGCGATGGACCTTCAATTACCCAATCGCTTGCTTTTTTGTGATCGTAACGGCAAGAGTTACAAATAAATTCTTCTACCTCATCCCACTGATCTTTACGCGCTGTAACACGCACAACTTCTTCGCCTTTTAACCACACACGTGTTTTGCCACAGCACTTATCACAATTGCGATGAGCATCAACCGGTTTTGTAAACCATACACGTTGTTTAAAACGGAATGTTTTATCTGTTAGTGCACCAACCGGGCAAACATCAATTACATTTCCTGAAAAATCATTATCAATTACCTGTTCAATATATGTAGAGATCTCTGAAGCATCACCACGATGAACAACACCGTGTAAACGTTTATCAGTAATTTGTTCAGCAGTTTTTACACAACGGTAACAAAGTATGCAACGTGTCATGTGTAATTTGATTTTATCACCGATATCGATCATCTCGTATTCGCGGCGTTTAAATTCAAAGCGTGTTTTAGCAGAACCATTCTCGTAACCAAGATCCTGTAATTTACATTCACCTGCCTGATCGCAAACAGGGCAATCTAAAGGATGATTGATCAATAAAAATTCAACAATGCCTTTACGTGCTTCTAAAATATCTGGATTAGTAAAATTCTCAACTACCATTCCGTCCATTACTTCTGTTCTGCAAGATGCAACGGGTTTTGGCATTGGCGTTGGATTAGCAGTACTGCCTTGTGTAACTTTTACAATACATGTACGGCAATAACCACCACTGGTTTTTAATTTAGTATAATAGCACATTGCAGGTGGTGCCACTTCCGGACCTATCAAACGTGCTGCCTGAAGAATAGTGGTACCCTTTGGCACATCTATTTCTATTCCATCTATAGTTACTTTCATTGGTTAATTACAATTTTTCTTAATAAGTTCTTTCACTTCCGAATCTTTTTCATTCAATAAAATCATTTTATTCCAAACTTCGCAGGCTTTAGTTTTATTTCCAAATTTCATATGCATTGCTGCTTTATTATACAAGGCATTAGAATAATTTGGCTCGTACTCAAGAGACTTGTTAAACGAATTCAAAGCAGCTTCATATCGATCTTGATTTACCTGTGTCATTCCTATATTAAAGAATTCAATTGCTTTTTTCTTCTTATCTCTCTTTTCTTTTTCAGCAGCTACATCAATTGGTTTGTTTATGTTTTCTGCATTACAATTTTTCTTAATCTCTTCTTCCGCTTCTTCTTTTCTAATATTTTTAGAGATCATATTATTCCATGTCTCGCAAGCTTTTAATCTATCGCCTAAAAACAAATGCATTTTTGCCTTATCGTAAAGCGCAAATTTATTTTCAGGTTCGCTCGTTAGTGCGAGATCAAATTTTTCTAGTGCCATCTGATATTTTTCCTGTTCATCTAATTTGACTCCTGCATAATAATTGGCCATTGCATTTTCGTGTTCCTTTGAAATAGGTTGAGGCTCAATTCTAGTAAGACCAAGGTCTTTATAACTTATTGGCAATATCATATACACCTTAACTTTTTTATTTTTATCCATGCCAGCTGTCCATGCAGGCATTTTTGAAATTAACCTGATAGCTTCATTATCAAAAGCTTTATAATTTGATTGTTTAATAGCAATAGGATCTATGGTTTTTCCATTCGTGTCCACAATAAATTTTACAAATGTTTTTTCCGCTTTTGAACCTTCTCTTACCTCCGGTGGAATATTCATATTCATTTGAATATATTTAGCTATGGCAGCATTTCCTCCAGGGAATTTTGGCATAGAATCAACAATAGAAAATACATCGTCAGTTGCCTGAGCTTTAAAAGCCAAACACAGAAAACAAAATAATATATTAAACCAAATTTTCACCTACGCGTTTACGTTATATAATTTATTGTAATGACTTACATCCACAAATTTTTTGCTGCGAGCCACTTCTAAAAACTCTTGTTTAAAATGACGGATAGCTGCCGCAACCGGCCATGCTGCCGCTTCGCCCAATGGGCAAATAGTTTTTCCTTCAATTTTACTTTGAATGTCCCATAAAAGATCAACATCTTTTTCTTCTGCGGTTCCGTTCAAAAATTTCTTTAAGATCTTTTCCATCCAACCTGTTCCTTCACGGCATGGCGAACATTGTCCGCAACTTTCGTGATGATAAAAACGTGTGAAAGTAAATAAGTTTTTTACAATGCTGGTATCTTCATCCATTACAATAAAACCACCAGAACCTAACATCGTACCTGTTACAAATCCGCCATCAGCAAGACTTTCATAGGTCATTAAACGCGGTTCGCCTTTTGCGGTTTTTAAAATTAATTCTGTTGGAAGAATTGGAACCGATGATCCGCCGGCAACAACTGCTTTCATTTTTTTGCCATTACGAATACCGCCACAATATTCTTCACTATAAATAAATTCTTCCACAGGAATTCCCAATTCAATTTCGTAAACACCCGGTTTATTAATATGACCCGAAGCAGAAATTAATTTCGTTCCTGTTGATTTACCAATACCAATTTTTGCATATTCTTCGCCACCCATCATTACGATGGGGCAAACAGCCGCAATTGTCTCAACGTTATTTACCACGGTCGGACAACCCCATAATCCCGCAACAGCAGGGAACGGAGGTTTGATGCGCGGGTTACCACGTTTTCCTTCTAATGATTCTAATAATGCAGTTTCTTCTCCGCAGATATAAGCGCCGCCACCAAC
>JBDSFC010000581.1:0-7165 GCA_039919745.1 Bacteroidia bacterium
CCTTATGCCAATGATCAAAAACCCGAACTTCATATAAAAGCCCCGGGCTTTAGTGTAAAAATGTTAGCCGTTCAAAAGAACGAAGAAAAACCCAACTCAAATTTATTCTCTACCATGATCTTTGGTAAAAATGAAACGTTTTCTTATTACACAATTCACGATTATAAATTTAAAGGAAAAGATATTATTGTTGAAGAGTTTACCGGTAACGTTGACAATAAAGGCGCTACATTTTCAACTTTTAATGTGGCAGATGTTGTTTATGCTATCGACACAAAATATCCAATTGTTTATGATTCATTAAGAATGCAGGTTTCGTTTTACGAAGTTGGCAATTCACGTGTTATTAATAGATCTGTTAGCGAGCTACAGGAAATCATAAAAAAAGATCATGTTATAAGTAAATCTTTTTTATTAGGAACCGATCTTTTGGGACGCGATCTTTTAAGCAGGTTGCTAATTGGTACAAGAATCAGTTTAAGTGTTGGTTTAGTTTCGGTGATCATTTCTATTTTTATTGGGATCTTGCTTGGTGCTATTGCCGGCTATTACAGAGGCAAAACGGATTCTGCCATTATGTGGTTGATAAATGTTGTATGGAGTATCCCAACATTGTTATTGGTAATTGCTATTACTTTAGTTTTAGGAAAAGGTATTTTACAAGTATTTATCGCCGTAGGTTTAACCATGTGGGTAGATGTAGCCCGTATTGTGCGCGGACAAATATTAAGTATCCGCGAAAAAGAATTTGTTGAAGCAGGAAGAGCTTTAGGATTTAAAAACATGCGAATTATTTTACGTCATATTTTACCTAACGTAATGGGACCTGTAGTAGTAATGGCTGCCAGTAATTTTGCCAGCGCTATTTTAACAGAAGCGGGTTTAAGCTTTTTAGGGATTGGTGCACAACCCCCTGTTCCATCATGGGGCGAAATGACCAACGCGCATCATGGTTACATTTTAATGGATAAAGCGTATCTGGCATTTATTCCGGGTATTGCTATCATGATCTTAGTACTTGCCTTTATGTTGGTTGGTAACGGTTTGCGGGATGCCTTAGATACCCGCTCTATTGACGAAAAGCCAATTGCCGGAAATTAGTTCTGAAAAATTAAGCCGCAGATATCACAGATCATTTTTATTAATTAAGGTTTAAAAAAATTTGCGCAAATTTGTGAAATCTGCGGCTATAAAAAACTAATTATTCTTTGCTTTTAATTTCTCAAACTCTTTTTCTACCTGGCTTAATTTGTTATTAAAAACAAACGCGCCCATAAAATGCCAAAAAAGTCCGAAGCCCCAACCCAATGTGCAAAAGGTAGGCCAAGGCAAACCTTCTTCCATTTCGCGTCCGGTAAAGTACCACATTACCCAAAACATAGTGTTAACTAATAAATAAGAGACCAAATGGTTTCTAAAGCCTACGCGTTTTTTGGCTTGTTTCCATAACATTTTTTCTTTATCTGTTTGTATATTTTCCATTGTTGTTGTTTTTATTATGAAGAGAGTTATGCTCTGCTTCATTGGTTATTTTTTATTAGGTTTTAAATAATTTTGCATTGCGGCTACATATTGCTCAAAAGCCTTAATGCCGGTTTTTGTTATTTTACAAATAGTTTGCGGATAATTATCTTTGAATTTTTTTTCAATTTCAATATATTCTGCTTCTTTTAATTTTTGTAATTGCACACTTAAGTTTCCTGCAGTAGCATTTGTTTGTTCTTTAAGATAAGTGAACTCAGCTTCTTTCACACCTATTAAAAGCGAAACAACAGCCAATCGCAATTGTGAATGCAATATTGGATCAAGATCTTTAAGCATGTTGTTGCGATTTAAATTTTGCTCTTAATAAATGGCCGGGTATAACATAACTTAATAATAAAGCCCCTGAGATGCATAAGAATTGATCAACCTCTCCTAAAAAAACAGATAGAATAGCGAAGGCAAAAGAAAATAAGCTTCCATAGATCAAAGGTTTAAAATTAAGTATGCCTCCTGTAATTAACGTAGCTAAACCATATAATAACATTAAGAAAAAATAAGTGGCTTTTATGCCGTGTATATTTCCAAAAGCCAATGTAATAAACATGGCTACTATAAAACCACCCCAAACATATCCAAGATAAACATCAATGTGTGTTTTTACTTTTTGTTTTTTACCTTGTTTGTATCCGTATATCCCTGATATGATTCCGCCTAAGGGCATTAACATCCAAACCCATCCACCCCATTCAATATTTAATTTTAAAGTTATGTATTGTGTTAAAGCACAAATCGTAACTAACCAACCCCAAAAAATTAAATGAAAGCCATCGTCAGCTAATTTATTTTTTGCTGTGTTTATCATTGCACTAATTATTTGAAAGCTTTCTTCAGGCATTAAATTTTCCTGCGAATCATTTTCTGTTACTGTTGTTTTCATTTTAATTGTTGTTTTATAAATATGTCACAAATATAAAGTAGTTTATAATATAAACCATAATTAAATTACAAACTTACTCATAAATCGTTGATAATCAAATTAATAAAATTTATTGAGTTTAGTTCGAAATGATGTTTTTTAGAGCTTTTACCCAAATTTCGTTGCTGTTTAAACTGCTAACAAGGGTAATTTTTTCGCCACCGTGTTCTTTAAAGATCTCATCATACTCGCTTCCTATTTCATAAATAGTTTCTAGACAATCGGCTACAAATGCCGGAGAAAAAACAAGAACTTTTTTATTTCCTTTTTTCGCGAGCTCTTCCACTACTTTATCGCTAAATGGCTTTAACCATTTTTCATCTAACCTGCTTTGAAAGCTCGTAGTATATTTTCCTTCAGGAATGTTCATTCCTTTTACTATTTGACGCGTTGTTTCAAAACTATTTGCGCGATAACAGTATTGATTATTTTTTGTGATAGAATTACAGCAGCCGCCCATCTGACAAGTGTTACCGCCATAGTGTGCAGAGGCTTTTAATATTTGTCGCTCAGGTAAACCATGATATGAAAAAACAACATGATCATATTCATTGATGTTATGTTTTTTTCCTTCATCTAAAAGCGCTTCAATAAATTTTGGATGATCGTAAAACTTGCTTATAATATTTAAGTTAGGAATTACTTCCCAGCCTTTAATTTGTTTTAACACCTCTTCAATAGTACTGCCCGTACTTGAACTGGCGTATTGAGGATACAAAGGCAGAACGTGAATTTTTGAAGGACGTTGCCCTCTTATTTTTTCCAATACGCTTTTTATGGATGGCGTTTGATAACGCATTGCCAACTCCACATTATATTTATCGCCAACCTCTTTTTGTAATTTTTCTTTTAACGCGATGCTATTCGTTAATAAAGGTGATCCTTCTTTTGTCCAGATCTTTTGATACAGTTTTGAAGATTTAAAACTACGGAACGGAACAATAATTAAATTGACTAAAATAAAACGGCCAACAGGGTTAATATCTATTACCCTTCTGTCGTTTAAAAATTGTGTAAGGTATTTGCCTACTTTTCCCGGAGTTGGTGCATCAGGCGTACCAAGGTTAATAAGTAATATCGTTTCTTTCATGTAAGCTCAACAACTAATTTGAGTTCATTCTAGCGTCTGAATTATTTTCAACCTTAGTATCAGAATTATTTTCCACTTCTTCAGCTTCAAGTTTTTTTGAAAATTTCTTTTGAAATAAAATAATAATAATCACGCCACCTGAAATTGATGCGTCTGCAAAATTAAAGATTGGTCTGAAGAATTGAAAATCTTCTCCGCCCCAAATAGGAAACCAATCAGGAAAATGTCCGTTAACGATTGGAAAATAAAACATATCTACTACACAACCATACATGGTTGGCGCATACCCGTGGCTAGAAAAATTAGCAATACCATCATATGGTAAATACTCTTTAAATTCAGGATTAAACATAGTACCCTTATCAAAGATCAATCCGTAAAAAGCGCTGTCTAATATATTGCCCATTGCGCCTGCTAATATTAAGGAAACAGAAAAAACAAAACCCCAGTGCTCTTTCTTTTTTATAATATGCCTGATGTAATAAACACCTGCAACACAAGCTAAAATTCTGAACACACTTAAAGCCAGCTTGCCGAAATCACCGCCAAATTCAAAGCCAAAAGCCATACCGGGATTTTCAGTGAAGTGAAGAATGCACCAATCACCTATTTTTCCAACTTCGCCTAAAGGGTAATGTAACTTGATATAAATTTTAATAAACTGATCGATAAATAAAACCGAAAAAATAGTTATTAAAGGAATTTTAAAGCGTTTGAGCATTAAATAAAATATTTTTTAAAGATATAAAGATAGTCTTTTTACCGCTTTTATTGTTGTTATTAAATAAAAAAGCCTGCCTTTTCGCAAAGGCAAGCTTCTTAAATAATGCGAAAATATTATTGGCTTAATTTAGCATCAATACCCAAAGTAGCGTGAGGTACTGAACGTAAACGCTCTTTAGGAATTAATTTACCCGTAACCCTGCAAATACCATAGGTCTTGTTCTCAATACGAACCAAAGCATTTTTTAAATTAACAATATATTTTTCCTGGCGGGACGCTAATTGTGCAGTTTCTTCTTTGCTCATTACATCACTTCCATCTTCCAATAATTTAAAAGTTGGTGAAGTATCATCTGTACCATGATTGTCTTCATTACTTAATGTTTGTTTTAAAAGATCGTAATCTGTTTGCGCTTCTTTTAATTTTGATAAGATCAATTCTTTAAACTCAGTTAATTCTTTATCCGAATAACGGGTACGGTTATCTTTAGTATTGACAAAAGGCTTAGGAATTTCTTCTTTGCTTTTTTTGATCAATGGTTTATTAATATCAATTTGCAATGGACGGTTACGGATGTATGCTTCCATACTGTTACCGCTTGATCTTCCATCGTTTTTCTTTCTACGACCACGACCGCGTTTTTCAGGAACCTCATCATCATCTTCGTCAATTTCAGGAGGACCGCCTTCAAGATCAACTAATCCGGCTTCATCTAATCCACCTTCAAGTACTGCGGCATCATCATCTTCCGGTTTTTCGTAATCATCTTTTACATCAACATCAGAATCATCCTCTTCTTCATCAGGAACATCTTCATCATCATCCTCTCCTCCTTTTCCTTTTTTCTTTCCTTTTACTTTTCCAGCTTTTTTATCTTTTCCTTTTTTTGCAATAGCGTCAATTGGTTTACCGGTTGTTTTTTTTGCTTTCAGCACTTCTTTCGTCACAGTTTTCGTTTTTAGTACGGGTTTTATTTCTTTCTTCTTATCTACAGGTTTTGCTTTTGCAACTGGCTTTACAGCTTTTTTGGCAACTGGTTTTGCAACTTTTTTAGGAGCAGCAACTTTCTTAGCTACGGGCTTAGCAGCTTTCTTGGCAGGTTTTGCCGTATTTTTTTTAGCGGGTTTTTCTGCTTTTTTTGGAGCAGGTTTACTAGCTTTTTTTACAGGTTTAGCAGAAGGTTTGGCCTTTTTATCCTTTTTACTGTCTTTCTTATTAGCCATGATTTTTTATTTATTAATTTAACTTTTCAATAACAATTAGCGTTTTGATCAATTCATCCACTTCAATTAAACTTGCGTTGGCAGTTGACAAATTTTGCACCAACTGCAGGTCGTTCGTTAAAGTTTCAGAACAAATATAACTCAAATTGTTTTTAATAGCATTATCTAAATCCGAATTTTGCTGAATTTTGACCAAAATCTTGTCGGTTACCTCAAAACCCGCGTCTTTCCTCATGTTTTGGATGCGATTTACCACTTCACGAGCTAATCCTTCGTTTTTGAGCTCTTCTGACAGATTAACGTCCAAAGCCACTGTTAGCGGGCCACTATTGGCAACTTTCCAGCCCGGAATATCAACCGGTATAATTTCAACATCTTCAGGAAATAATACAATTTCTTGCGTAATTTTTCCGCCTCCTAAAAACTCTTGAAACTTATCTTCGCTAACTCCTACAATATGTTTTCCTTTGCGTTCAACATCAGAAATTATAGTGCTAGAATTTTCTTTAGCATAAGCCTGTATAAATTTCATATACTGACCGTAACGTGTACCTAAGGTCTTAAAATTAAGTTTAAGGTTTTTTACAATTTGCGTTTGACTTTCATTTACAAAATCAATTTCTTTTACATTCACCTCGCTTAATATCAGATCTTTTACCGCTTCGATCTTATCCTGGAATGCTTTATCCAAAATAGGGATCTGTATGCGCTGTAATGGCTGACGCACTTTTAAATTTTCTTTTTTACGGATAGATAATACCATCGAAGAAATTTTCTGTGCTAATTCCATTCGCTCTTCCAACGCTTTATCCTGATATTTTTTATTTACCTCAACAAGGTTTGTTAAGTGAACAGATTGCTTATCTATCGTTAAGTTCTGGTGCATCCAATCAGCAAAGAAAGGCGCAATAGGGCTCATTAACTGAGATACAGTGGTTAAACAAGTGTGTAATGTTTCGTAAGCGGCAATTTTATCTGTGCTCATTTCGCCACGCCAAAAACGGCGACGGCTTAAACGTACATACCAGTTACTTAAATGCTCATCCACAAACTCTTCTATAGAGCGGGCTGCGCGATGTGGTTCGTATTCGTTATAATATAAAGTTACCTCTTCAATTAACGATTGTAATTTTGAAATGATCCATTTATCCAGTTCAATTCTATTCTCAACCGATGTTTGTTTTTTTGGATCAACTACAAAATTATCTACGTTAGAATATAATGCAAAGAAGCCATAAGTATTATAAAGCGTGCCAAATAATTTACGTTGTACTTCGCCAATTCCTTCAACATCAAATTTCAAATTATCCCAGGGTGCGGCGTTAGCGATCATATACCAACGTGTAGCATCTGCGCCAAACTTTTCTAACGTTTCAAAAGGATCAACAGCGTTGCCTAAACGCTTGCTCATTTTATTGCCGTTCTTGTCTAGTACCAAACCGTTAGATACAACATTTTTGTATGCCACAGAATCAAAGTTCATGGTAGCAATTGCATGTAGTGTAAAAAACCATCCACGGGTTTGATCTACACCTTCGGCAATAAAATCTGCCGGGAAATATTTTTTGTTATCAATAAGTTCTTTATTCTCGAAAGGATAATGCACTTGCGCATATGGCATTGCCCCGCTATCAAACCACACATCAATTAAATCTGTTTCGCGTAAT
>JBDSFC010000597.1:0-4921 GCA_039919745.1 Bacteroidia bacterium
GCTTATCTTTTAAGCAAATGGTATACTAAAGATCATAAACTGCCAGAGCTTATTCTTGCCAGCACCGCTACACGCGCTTTAAATACCGCGCTTATCTTTGCCCGTGAATTAGAACTGGATATGACCAATTTTATATTGGATAGAAATATTTACGAAAGCAAAGCAATAACACTTTTATCGATCATAAAAAAACAAACAGATACAAAAAACAACATAATGCTTTTTGGCCACAACCCAGGTATAACTGATCTTTGCAACGATCTTTGTAATGAAAGGTTTTTTGATAACATTCCAACCTGTGGCATTGTGAGTTTAAAATTTGAAACCAATTCCTGGAAAACTATTTCGGAAGAAAATTCTAAATTAAATTTTTATCAATTTCCAAAAGACTATAAACAAATATAATTAACGCACTCTAAATACAGAATGGCAAAAAAATTAGTTCCATATATCAACCGCGAAATAAGCTGGCTTTCTTTTAACGAACGCGTACTGCAGGAAGCCGCAGATCCAACCACACCTTTAATTGAGCGTTTAAAGTTCTTGGGGATTTTTAGCAATAACCGTGATGAGTTTTACCGCGTGCGTGTTGCAACAGTAAAACGCTTAGTTAAGCTTGGCAAAAAAGCATTGCTTATTTATGATGATGATCCTAAAGAATTATTAACGCGTTTGCAACGTAAAGTAATTGAACAACAAATACGCTTTGAAAATATTTACCAGGAGATCTTAAAAGAATTAGCTGCCAACGACGTTTATATTATTAATGAAAAACAACTAACGCCGTCGCAAGGCACGTTTGTGCGTGAGTATTTTCGCGAAGAGATCATTTCTACTTTATTCCCTGTAATGATAGATGAGACAAAACCTTTTCCATTTCTAAAAGACAAAGCGAGTTATCTTTATTTAAAATTAGAATCGATCGTTAACAAACAAAAAAACAAATTTGCGATCATAGAAATTCCTTCTAAAATTATTTCACGATTTGTAGTATTACCAAAACAAGGCAACAAACATTTTATTATGTTGCTGGATGATGCCATTCGTTTTAATACGGACCAGATCTTTGATGTTTTTGGTTTTAGAACAGTTGAATCTTACAACATTAAATTAACGCGTGATGCTGAGCTCGACATGGATAATGATGTAAGCAAGAGTATGATCGAGAAAATTTCGAAAAGTGTAAAGGCTCGTAAACAAGGCTTGCCTGTACGTTTTGTGTATGATGCTGCTATGCCAAATGATATGTTGCGTTACATTATGAAAAAATTAGGCATGGCTAAAAAAGACAATGCTATTCCGGGTGGGCGTTATCATAATTTTAAAGACTTTATTCATTTTCCGAAATTAGGTGAGAAAGGATTAACTTATGATCACCCTCATCAGTTGCAACATAAATACCTGATCAATAATCCACTTTCAACTTTAAGGGCAATAAAAAGTCACGATATACTTTTACATTATCCTTATCATACCTACAATCATATTATTACTTTATTACGGGAAGCTTCAATTGATCCGATCGTGGAAAGTATAAAAATTACTTTATACCGTGTGGCAGATTCTTCTAAGATCGCTAATGCTTTAATTAATGCAGTAAAGAACGGAAAAAAGGTAACTGTTATAGTTGAATTGCAAGCGCGTTTTGATGAAGAGAATAATATTTACTGGGCAAACAAATTACAGGAAGAAGGCGCAAAAGTTATTTATGGTGTACCAGGTTTAAAAGTACACTCTAAATTATTTTTAATTACAACACGCGAAGCTGGTAAAGAGGTAAAATATGCTCACATTGGCACCGGTAACTTTAATGAAACAACAGCCCGCATTTATACGGATTTTTCATTGCTTACCTGCAACAAGCTGATAGCCGACGACCTCAGTAAGGTATTTGATTTTTACGAGAATAACTTTAAAGTTCACAATTTTAAAACATTAGTAGTGGCCCCGTTTTTTATGCGTAAAGAATTTACTGACCTGATACAGAAAGAAATTCAAAATGCGAAAAATAAAAAACCTGCTGCAATAACTTTAAAAATGAATAGCCTGGTTGATAAAGAAATGATCGAGAAATTATACGAAGCCAGTAAAGCAGGCGTGCAGATAACGCTGATCATTCGTGGTGCCTGTTCGTTGGTTACTGATTATGAAGGCTGGAGTGATAATATTAAAGCATACAGTATTGTAGATAAATATTTAGAACACACACGGATATTTATTTTTCATGATAATGGCAAAGAAAAAATATTTATTTCATCAGCCGACTGGATGAGCCGTAATCTTGATAGCAGAAGTGAAGTAGCCATACCCATTTTTGATGAAGAGATTCGCACACAATTAAAAGATATTATCCGTATTCAATTATCAGGCAATACCAAAGTACGGATCATTGATAAAAAACAGGAAAACTTTTACAAAAAAGCCAAGCCGGGAGAGAAAAAAGTACGCGTACAAGATGAGATCTATTCTTATTTAAAAAACGACAAAGAAAAACATTTGAATTTAACCAAATCAAAAAAAATAATTTATAATTAATGGTTTTCGCAGCTATAGATATTGGAAGTAATGCCATGCGCTTATTGTTTTGCCGTGTGTACATTGTGGATGGCAAACCGCATTTCAATAAGGAAGAATTATTCAGGATGCCAATAAGGTTAGGTGAAGATGTATTTACCATTGGAAAGATCTCTGATCAAAAAACCGAAAAATTAATTACCGCGTTAAGAGGTTACTCTGAATTAATTAAAGCATACGGTGTGCAAAGTTACAGGGCCGTTGCTACAAGCGCCATGCGTGATGCATCTAACGGCGAGCAGATCATTGGTCGTATTAAAACAGAAACAGGTTTGAACGTAGAAATTATTGACGGTAAGAACGAGGCCTCACTTGTGTTCTCAAATCACATTGAAGAGTTATTAAACCCTCGCTTTGCTTATTTATATATTGATGTGGGTGGCGGAAGTACGGAACTAACTTTATATTTTAATAATAAAGTTGTCGCTGCAAAATCATTTAACATCGGTACAGTTAGGATGTTACTTGACAAAGTGGATAAAAATGAATTCGAGGAAATGAAGATCTGGTTGAAAAGAAACACAGTTGGCATTCATCCATTAAGCGCAATTGGTTCGGGTGGCAATATCAATAAGATCTTTAAAATGAGTGGTAAAAAAGAAACCAAACATTTAAGCTACGAAAAATTAAAAGGCATTTATGATATGCTTTGTTCTTATACTTACCAGGAAAGAATAGAGCGTTTAGACCTTAAGCCTGACAGGGCCGACGTTATTGTACCGGCAGCAAAAATATTTTTAACCATTATGAAAAATGCCGATATAGAAAAAGTATACGTACCTCAAATTGGTCTGTCGGATGGTTTGGTTCATGAAATGTATGAAACACATAAAAAAGTAAAATAAAAAACGTGTTCATACAAAATTTTATATGTTTTCTTTCGTTTGGCATTACCGATGCTATTGACATTTTTTTAGTGGCTATTATGCTTTACGTAGCTTACAATTTAGTGAAGGGCACATCGGCAGTAAATATTTTTATTGGCCTCGCTTTTATTTATTTTGCTTACATTATTATTAAAGCGTTTGATCTGCGATTACTATCTTCTATTATTGGCAAGTTTGTTAATGTAGGCGTAATAGCTGTAATGATCGTGTTTCAACAGGAGATCCGTAAGTTTTTATTATACATTGGCTCTAACGAATTTTTAAGAAATAAGAATTGGAAGAATGTGTTTAAACGTAATTTCACAGGTTCTGCAGAAAAAGAAATACACCTTAATATTGAAGCAGTAGTAGAAGCCTGTTTTAATATGAGCGAAACAAAAACAGGTGCTTTAATTATTATTGCAAGAAAATCAGATCTTAAATTTTTTATTAATACCGGCGATCATTTAGATGCAGGATTAGCCAGCCGGATGCTCGAAAATATTTTCTTTAAGAACTCCCCTTTGCACGACGGTGCGGTTATTATACAGGACAATAGAATTATTGCCGCTAGGTGCGTTTTACCGGTAACGGAAAAAGAGAACTTTCCGGCCAATTACGGGATGCGTCACCGTGCAGCCGTTGGCATCACTGAAAATACTGACGCATTAGCCATTTCAGTTAGTGAACAAACAGGAGCTGTTTCGTTTACCATGCATTCAGAAATAACGCCCAATATCAACCAACAAACATTAACATTTCTGTTAGAAAAAAACCTTAAGCAATTAAACTAAAATTTAGTAATTTCAAAAAAAATTTAATTTTAAAAACATGACCATTTCAGAAGACAAAGCAGTAACAGTTAATTATTATTTAACTGCAAATAAAGATAATCTACCCGAACAATTAATTGAGCAAACTTCGCCGGAACATCCTTTTGTTTTTTTATTTGGATTTGGTGGTGTATTACCGGAATTTGAAACTAACTTAAACGGTAAACAAAAAGGCGATAAATTTGATTTCAGAATTAAAGCTGAGAACGGCTACGGCGCTTTTGAAAAAGATTATGTAGTAAAAATTGATAAAGCCGCTTTTGAAGTGGAAGGAAAATTTGATGACAGCCGTATTAAACTTGGTGAAGATGTTGAAATGAATGATGCAGAAGGCAATCAATTAATTGGAAAGGTTTTAGAAATTACAGATTCACATGTGGAAATGGATTTTAATCATCCGTTAGCAGGACACGACCTTCACTTTATTGGTGAAGTATTAGAGGTAAGGCAAGCTACACATGAAGAGCTGGATCACGGTCACGTTCACGGGCCGGGTGGACATCACCATCATTAAAAAATAGATTTGCTATTTGAACCTCAGGCCTAGAAGTCTGAGGTTTTTTTATTCTCCCCTCTTGCTAACAGATCCCAGATCATATTTTAATTTTACGATGCGTTTTTTTTAGCGTTAGTACAGTGTCTCCCTCT
>JBDSFC010000601.1:0-4743 GCA_039919745.1 Bacteroidia bacterium
ATTTATCATTATCCGCGCTTATGAATATTACGGCATTTGTATCATTTTTAAATTTTCTTGCGTAATAAGTTCCATTTCCGTCCGGAAGATTTACATCCAATATAACAATATCAGGTTGTGTTTGATCAAATAGTTCTAAACCGCGTTTTAAATTCTCCGCTTCTGAAACAGAATAATCATGGGAACTTAGAGCTCTTTTTAAAAGAAACCTAATGTCCTTTTCATCATCAACAATCAGAATTTTTTTACTCATAATATTAATAAAATGTAGTACAGTTAAATTTAAGCTATTTAATTCAATAAAGAAAATCAACATGACATATAAATAAATTTATACATCATGTTGATTTAGCTTATCTTAATTATTGTATGTCACAATTTCTTGTGTAGCTTCCGCCAAGATCAGACCCGGTTTTTTCATTTGCGTTACATCTGTCATCAGCTTTTGGCCTTGTATCCTTGTATGTATACTGACCATCTTCCTGCGTTACAGTTGTTGATGTTCCGGTATATGTTTTTGTACATTTACATACGTAATCTTTTTTGCAAGACGTCATAGTTGCTCCTAATCCTAGGGCTGCTACTAATATGATTAATTTTTTCATTTTTTTTGTTTTTTTTGGTTAGTACTAGTTTTTAATTTAATCGGCAGTTTTTGTTTTAAAGTCTTTAAACATGTTTTCTAATTTGCCAATACCATTGGCTATTAGATCTGAGTGATTATTTATTACATAATCGGTAATTTTTCTAACGATGAGCGATGAAATAAATCCTTTTAAGGTTCCACCTTTTCCAAACAATTTTGAGATCAAAAAATCCTTTCCAAGATTTAACCCGATTGATTTCAGGTTATTGCCCTCTTCAGGATTTTCTGAGAATTTATTTACAAGATTTTTAATAAGTACCGATGGATGCAAAGAATAAACAAGCTCACTCACATTTCTTTTAATTACAAGCTCTTGTTCTTCTTTAAGATTGTTAAGCTTCATTATGTGATGATGCAATTCTGTATCATTTGTTATCATTGAACGATCCATCTGTTTTTATAAATTACTGTTTTTAAATAATTCTTTAATTATCTTATTGCGTAAGGGTTTTGCAATTAATTTTTTCCGCACACAAATCAGAAGAAATGCAATAACAAAATATCCCCCACCAACAATAAGAAAACCACAAAACTCACTTACTAAAAGTGTATTTAAGTATAATGCAAGACCAAAACTTAACATCAGAACAGTTAAAACAGTTAAAAAAATTATTGGTATTACCGATAAAAAATTCGACCCTAAATGAGCCACCTTATCTGATGTTTTTAAAACCATTAATTCATAACGGGTATTTACGTAATCTTTAATACTATCTACCGTTTCTTCTATTTTTGTTTGTTCTTGCATAAAAATTTATCTTATATTAATTAAGCTAAATCTGTTTTAGTTTTGTCAGACATTGATTTGTATTGGTTGTCCATTTTGTTTTTTGCATTTCTTGCAAAATCGTCAACTTTTTCTTCAGCCATATCTTTAAATTTACCTGCTCCGTCTTTAACTTTTTCTTTAAAGTCGTCAGCCAGATCTTTAGCGCCATTAAATAATTTTTTGCGAGTTTCGCTTCCTTTATCAGGAGCCAATAGTATTCCTAAAGCTGCACCAACTGCTGCTCCTAACAATAAAGCCCCTATTAATTTTCCTGAATTTTCCATAATATTAGTTTTTAAAAAGTTTATAAATTGTGATGTTCTTTTTATGTCTAAGATTGTGCCACTGTTAAAAAAATTTTAATTACATAGAAATCAATGCGTTGCACTTAATTGGATATCTTCTCAAAATTCAAAAAGAGTAATTAAATCCCCGTTTTGGGTAATTAAACTTAAAAAATGCCCTCTTTAGATAATAATCAACAAAATTGAGTCCTTATAAATTCAAAATATTATTATTTACGTTTTTATCTGGCATGATTTTAAGGAGTAAATAATTGAATTACTTACTAAATGAATTATGGAAACTAAACTGAAAGAAAAAACCGAAAAAATTATTGGTCAATTAAACGACCTTGTTGAAATTAATAATGATAGGATCCAGGGTTATGAAAGAGCAATATCTGAAACCGATGATGAGGACCTAACTTATTTATTTACAAACATGGCTGCGCATAGCCGTTCATATAAAAGCGATCTAAGTAAAGAAGTAACCTCATTAGGTGGAGAACCAACAAGTGGTACAAAAAACTCAGGCAAATTATTTCGTGCATGGATGGATATTAAAGCTGCCCTAACAGGAAAAAACAGGAAAGAGATTTTAGCTTCGTGTGAGTTTGGAGAAAACGCCGCACTGGATACTTATAAAACTATTTTAGCCGATGAAGATCATGTATTGACTGAGAACCTGCATAAATTAATACTAATGCAAAAACAGGAAATACAATTAGATCATGATCGTGTGAAAGCACTGAAGGAACTTGGGAAAAATTTATAATTAATATACTCAATTTTTTAAAAGCGGCTTAGGCCGCTTTTTTAGTTTAGTTCAATGGGGAATTATTTTCCACCTCAATTCAATTTCGGGCTACCAATCATCTTTAAAAACATCTGGAAAACCAAGTATTTGAATATTTTTTAACCTATAGATTGCTCTGGCAAGATTTTCTAATGCAATTACACAATAAAACTATTGTTATGAAAATAAATAAGAATGTAGACAGTGTAAATTCAATAAGTATTAAGGATTTTAACAAAAATTATTTTAAAGCACAAAAGCCACTTTTAATTAAAGGACTTGCAACTCATTATCCTGCAGGAAAAAAGTGGACGATCGACTATTTGAAACAACTTTGCGGAGATGTAACTGTAGATATATTTGATAACAGTAAAAAAGACAGTTCGTCGTCTGCATTTACTACTCCCGACCTTAAAATGAAATTTCGCGATTATGTAGATGTTGTTGCAGAAAATAAACCATCGGACCTGCGCATGTTTTTATTTAATATGTTTAAATGCAAGCCCGAATTAAGAAAAGACTTCCCTTGCCCCTATATGTTTAAAGGTATCCTTGGCAAAATTGGTTATATGTTTTTTGGCAGTAAAAACATCAAAGTACGTATTCACCAGGATATTGACATGTCGAATGTTATGTTGACACAATTTCACGGTAAAAAACGGGTAGTTCTTGTGTCACCTGAGTATTCTGACCTTTTATACCGACTTCCCTTTAATACTTATTCATTAGTTGATCTTGATAATCCTGACTATAATAAATATCCTGCTCTCGCTTATGTTGAAGCGCATGAATATATTCTTGAAGCTGGTGATGCTTTATTTATGCCAAGCGGTTATTGGCACTACATTACATATCTTGACGGCGGTTTTGCTGTAAGTTACAGAAAACTGGCAGCAGGTTTTAGAATGAAGTTGGTAGGCGCTTTATCTCTTGCTGTTTATATGCCTTTTGATAAATTAATGAATAAATTATTTGGGAAAAAATGGCTCGCGAAAAAAGAACGTATAGCTGAAATGCGTGCTAACAAAATTATTATTCAAAAAATGTTATTGGAAAATTATTCGCAAGTACAAGAAAAAACAGAAGAGAAATCGTTTTTCGGCCCGCAATCACAACTGCACACAGGCCACCATTAATAAAAAATTAAACCATATTATTTATACTAATTTTATTTTGATCTGATCACATTAAAATAAATTGAATAAATAATCCGGTTTTTATTTGTCAAGAGATTCTTAAGACATTTACCAAGATCAATTCCTTTACCTAATACTCCGGCAAAAATATCACCGGTTTTTTTTATACGTTGTAAAGCATTGTGGATATTAAAATCCAAAGGACTTAATCCTTTTTTTACTTCTTTCCATAACAAAGGCATTGAAACCGTTGCGCCTTCTTTTGGCCTTAGGCTGTAAACACTTGCTATTGTTTGCCCCCGGCGGTTCTGCAAATGATCAAGATAAATTTTATTGCTTCCGCGCTTTTTTAAGTTCCGCTCCAAACTTGTAAATTTCGGTAACTGCTCTTGGGTTAAAATACAAACAAGATGCGCGAAATCTTTTACCTGGTCGTAAGTGTATTTTTTTTGCATTGGAATATATATATGCAAACCGGTTGCGCCGGATGTTTTACAGAAGCAAGTTGCGCCGGCTTTATCTAATACTCCTTTAACAACATTAGCGGTTTCAATTACTTGTTCGAATGTATTTTTAGCCGACGGGTCAAGATCAATTATCAAATAATCAGGATTATCTAATGCTTTTATAGTAGAATGCCATGGATTTATTTCTATGCAACCCAAATTATTTAAATAAGTAAGTGTTGCTTTATTATTACATAAAATATAATCAACATCTTTTTTAGTAGATGCTGAATGCAGCTTAATACTCTCTACCCATTCCGGCGCTTCATCACCAGCGTCTTTATGATAAAAACCGGGTTTGCCAATACCATTAGGAGTACGCATTAATGATTGAGGCCTGCCTTTCAAATAAGGCATAATATAATCACTAATACTTTGATAATAATTTATCACATCCCCTTTTGTGATCTTTTCCTTAGGCCAAAAGACTTTTGATAAATTTGTTACAGGTACTTTTATTTTTCCAAATGAGATCGAATCTCCTGTTTTCGTTTCTTTTTTTGAACTTTTTACCACGGTTTTTTTTGCTACCTTTTTTGTTGCTGTCATAGTTACTTCATTTGCTTTTTTATCGGTACGTAATCCTAAAAATATTGGGTGGCGCATATG
>JBDSFC010000607.1:0-14479 GCA_039919745.1 Bacteroidia bacterium
CCACCGGCACCACATGATAATGTAGCTTCACCACAATCATCACAGGCATCTGAACAACATTTAGGTGATACACCACCATCGCCACCTTTACCACCGTTGGCGCCATTCTCTCCGGTAGAACTAATAGATCCTGAGATGGATAAAGTATCGTTGGCAATAAGCGTTACTTGTCCGCCGCCATTGCCGCCTTTACCGCCCTGGATTCCTGCAACGTATGAACGTCCACCGCCACCGGCTCCGGCACCACCTGATCCCATATCAATATCATTTCCTGTGGCAGAGCCATAAGCGTTAGGGGTAATACCACCAATACCACCAATTCCCGGCACCACTGCAAAACCTGTTGAAACATTAACGCCAGTTGCTGTATATGAATTTGTTCCGTTGCCACCATTTCCACCATTTCCTCCTTTGCCACCATATGTTCCACCAGAGCCGCCACCGGCGCCTCCGCCTGATCCTATCATACCGCATTCGTCATTATTATTTAAACATTGTTGTTTTGGTCCTGAACCATTTCCTCCGTTTGCACCTGGTACGCCACACCCAAAACCATTACCAACTAGACCTTGTTTTCCACCTTCAACAGTTGCTTGCCCGGTATTATCCTTATTGCTGCATGAACTTAATGATGAGGCATCGCCGGTTAAACTTGTTACTGAAAACCCACCTGCCCCTCCGGTTCCGCCAAGGTAACCTGATGCGTTTGCATTGATGATTCCATTGATATAAACATTTTGTGCATTTATGACCAATTTGCCACAGTTACTTGAAGAATAAGGTTGAACAAAAACAGTGATGCCATTTGGAATAACAAATTTACCGGTTACATTATAAGTACCCGTCATAATAATGTTAGATGAAATGATAAGGTCGCCGGTTATATTATTAATCGTGCATTGTGGGTAAACGTATAAAGAAGAAATTAAAAAAAGGCATAAGGCCAATGGACATAAAAATGTTCTCATGTTTTATTTATTAAAAATTATTTTTTTATGGATCGCTTTATTGTCAATTATCAATTCAATAAAATAAACACCATCACTGGGTTCATTTTTGAAAAAAATATTTATTTCATTTGAGGCCATCTCTTCAATAACTATATCGACAATTCTTCCCTGTATATCTAAAGCTTTTACTTCTTCAATTTTTTGACCTGAGAAAGATCGGATCTTAAAAGATTCATTTTTATTTTTTATAAAAGTTGGATAAACGCTCACCTGTAATACGGGATCATTATAGTTAATAGAAGTGGTAATATTACAAGGGGGAATATTGTTTGGAATAATGTTTACAATAAAAGTATCTTTTATACATGAAGTGGGATCGTATGCATAATAGGTAGTTGAAAATACCGGGCTCACAATTACCGAATCTTGTGTAACACCCTGTGGAAACCAATAGACAGCCTCTGGCCATGATGGTTTTAAAACTGTATTTTGTCCCTGGCAAACGGTTAAAGTTGTTTTTTTTCCACCATTTTTTACTATAGTAAATCCATCATATACTGTACTTGTGCTTGTGATAAATTTCGCATCCAAACGATTATCGTTTATTTCAATAAGCATACTTCCTAATAATGTATTATTATAACTTACCATAGCTGGATGTGGCCAGCCGCTTGATGTACTTCCGGTTTGACCCGAACAACCAACCACTGCATAAACCGTTCCTTTATGAGCTTTATTAATTAATGTTTGTTTTTGATAGGGACATACAGAAGGGTAATTTCCGTTTGTATTATTTTTGATCATTGACGGAAGTAACTGGCCAGATGTACCGTAATGTCCATCAATTAAATAGGTTCGTTCGTAACTATGGCTATGCCCGTTTAAAACAACATCAACCCCGTTATTTTCTAAGATCGGAATAATATTTTGACGTATTTCCGGAAGCTCGCCATCTAAAAAATTTGAGTTATCTGAATTGTGGCTGCCTTTAGTATACGGCGGATGATGCCAATAAGCAATTGTCCATGGCAATGTATTTGCTACAAGATCGTTTTGTAACCAAACTGCCATTGGATCAGTTGTGCCGCGGTTTTCACTGTAAGAATCCAGAACTACAAAATGAATATTGCCATAATTATAAGAATAGTATTTTTCTGTTCCGGATGCTAAACCGCCGGCTTCTGCATTTGTTGGCAATGTAAAAATATCAAGATAAGCGGGTGGAGGAGAAAAAGGAATGTTATTGTTATAATCATGATTTCCCGGAGCTGGCCATACAACAAATTTTTTTAATTCGGTAGAATAGGTATTGCTTGCAAAAACACTTGTTTGATATTCACTGTCAAACCCTCCGTTATATGCATTATCCCCAAGCCAGATCCAACCATCAATGTGATTACCGCCAATGTAATTTAAAAAACCTGTTTTTGCACTTACCTGAGAAGTTCCTGCGTCACCAACTACCCAAAACTTATATTTGCCTTTTGTTCCAATAACAGGACTTGTTTTGAATGATTGTGAAGTACTCGCCGGCGCAAGTGTTGCAGCACTTGCGCCAATGGCATAGTAGTAAACAGATGAAGGAGTTAAACCGGTTATTTTAATTTCGTGATCAATAACGGGTGTTGTGTTTACAGATTGAGAAGTTAAAGCACTAACAGAAGAACCATACCAGACTTTTGTATCACAAGAAATATCAGTTCTCCATTTTAGGATTATGCTATTGGAAGTTCCGATCTGTAAATACGGCCCACGTACAATATTTGGTGATAATACAATGGATGAAACAGATTGTGCGACCGAATGAATAACTATCCCAACAATTAAATAAATGAATAAAATATATCTCAACATAACAAATTCAAAAGTATGTGATCGGTTTAAGTTCTTTAATATGCAAACGTTATGATTGCGTTACGCATTACAAATTCTATAAAACAAAAGATTTACTTATGCCGGCATTTGTTAAGTTTGAGCTTATTAAAACGGATTAGAATTAACTTTACGTTATGAATTAATAACTATCATCATTCGCCATAAGATTGTTGCTATAAATTCCAGATATTTCTGTCGATATTATTGTTTCAATAAAACGAATCGCCTAATATTAACACAAGATTAAATTAAAGACTAAATGTCTATTAGAAGATAAATAATTATTACTTTTAACCTATTATGTCTCGTAAACTACTATTTATTGTTAACCCAAATGCCGGAAAAAAAATATCCGGAAGATTGATCGACACAATTAAAAAAGAATTTCCACAAAACATTTATTATCAAATTGTGATCTGGAAAGATCGCGATCATTTTAAAGAGGTGTTGGATATTTTGCATTCGCAGGAATATACAGATGCAATTGCGGTTGGTGGTGATGGAACTGTAAATGCAGTTGCAAAAAGTATTGTGGGTACAAATATAACTTTAGGTATTGTTCCTGCCGGCTCCGGAAACGGTTTAGCGAGAAGTTTAGGCTTATCTATGAATGTAGAAGAAGCGATCAAACAAATTGCAAAAGGCGATAAAACAAAAGTGGATCATGGCACAGTAAATGGCATTCCGTTCTTTTGCACAAGCGGTATTGGTTTCGATGCGCATATTGGAAATTTATTTGCGACATCAACAAAGCGCGGTTTACAGAGTTATGTGAAAATTACCTTGCGGGAAATTTTCAGGTATAGGGCAAAAGAATATACTTTGTCATTTAACGGGCAAACAATCAAAAGAAAAGCTTTTTTAATTACCGTTGCAAACGCTGGTCAATATGGAAACGATTTTTATATTGCACCACAGGCAAATATGCAGGATGGATTGTTTCACGTTGTGGTTGTAAAACCGTTTAATGCTTTTGTTGCGCCAGGACTTTTAACCAAGGTTTTAAAACGAAAAGCAAACACAAGTCATTATATTGAGACTTTTGTAACCGACAAAATAACTGTTTCCAGAAGCGAGAAAGGTGCTATTCATTTTGACGGTGAGCCTGAGATGGAAGAAAAAGATGTTGTGTTTGAAATAAAGCCAAATTCACTAAATGCAATTATTGGCAATAAGTTTAAAGTTTCTTAATATAATCCAGGAATAAATTCAGAGCTTTCTTTTTATCTGCATCCAGATTATAATCTATTCGGTTGCTTAAATACTCAATGGTTTTTTCTTTAGATAGATTTTTTACATTATAATCGTCATCTACTGCTTTTAAAATATTATCTACACCCTGTTTTAAAGCAGAATTGAATTCTTTAATGAATGGTTCCGATAATTTTTCTGTACTTACCCATGCTGCAAATACGAATGGTAAACCGGTAAATTTTTTCCACTCATCAGCAAGGTCGTATTCGTATTTGTATTTTCCATTTAAAGAAAACGTTCTGTCACCAATTACAACAGCTGCATGCGCTCCGGTAATTTCATTTTCAAACCCGGGCTTGGCATCTGAATACGGTACATTTATTTTCCAGAAGAATTTAAAAAGCACTTTTGTTAAAGTAATGGATGATTTAGATTGGTAATCCAACGTTACATTTTTTATTTCATTTAATGGAACTTCGCTATAAAGCTTCACACTGTCTACTTTTCCGTTAGCGCCAATGCAATAATCAGTCTCAATAAAATAATTATCCAATTCTGCTAATAAAGCAACGGGAATGAGAGCGAGATCTACCTGTTTAAATTTTAATTTTTGGGCACAAATGCTTGGAATATCTTCCTGCAGATCTATCTTTTTAAGGATATCACTGCGTTTTAAGGCCCATTTAAAAGGTAAAGTATTGGTATAGTTAACTATAGATATTTTGATCATAAGCGAAAAGACTGTGCAAAAATAAGCAATATATATAAATTCAAATTTTTATCTTTGTTACCTGATATGAGCGATAATAAATACCAATTAAGAGGCGTTTCTGCCGGGAAAGAAGATGTTCACGCGGCCATTGCCAAGCTGGACAAAGGATTATTCCCAAAAGCTTTTTGCAAAATTGTACCAGATGCATTAAGTGGTAGCGAAAAGCATTGTTTGGTAATGCATGCTGATGGTGCCGGAACAAAATCTGCTCTTGCTTATATGTATTGGAAAGAGACCGGTGATCTTGGTGTTTGGAAAGGTATTGCACAGGATGCAGTGATCATGAATGTAGACGATCTTATTTGTGTTGGCGCTACAGATAATATTTTATTATCCTCAACTATTGGCAGAAACAAAAATTTAATTCCGGGCGACGTTATTTCTGCTATTATCAATGGAACAGAAGAAGTTTTAAAAAATTTACGTGATAATGGTATTTCAATTTCTTCTACAGGTGGTGAAACTGCCGATGTGGGTGATATTGTACGAACTTTAATCGTTGATAGCACTGTTATTTGCAGAATGGAACGCAGTAAAGTTATTTCAAACGATAAAATAAAAGCCGGAAATGTCATTGTAGGATTGAGTAGTTATGGTAAAGCAACATATGAGACCGAGTACAATGGTGGTATGGGAAGTAATGGCTTAACCAGCGCAAGACACGATGTGTTTAATAAAGGTCTTGCTAAAAAATTCCCTGAAAGTTTTGATGCTGCGCTACCGGAAAGTGTTGTTTACACAGGTGGATTAAATTTGACAGATAAAATTGAAGTTGCTTATACAAACGCTGAAGGAAAAGAGATCAAAGAAAAAATTGATGCGGGTAAATTAGTTCTATCAGCAACAAGAACCTATGCGCCAATTATTAAAAAAATAATTTCTGAAATGGGAAGTAACATCGACGGTATTGTGCATTGCAGTGGTGGCGCACAAACCAAAGTATTACATTTTTTAAATGATGGTTTGCATGTGATAAAAGATAATTTATTTGATGTACCGCCATTATTTAAAACCATTCACGAACAAAGCCATACCGATTACAAAGAAATGTATAAAGTATTTAATATGGGTCACCGTATGGAAATTTATGCAGACGAACAGTACGCTGAAAAACTAATTGCTATTAGCAAAAGCTTTAATGTGGACGCAAAAATTATTGGTAGGGTAGAGAAAGGTGAAGGAAAAAAAGTGACCATCAATTCTGAGTTCGGTAACTTTGTGTATTAAAGGGCTACACAGTTAATGTGTGAACCATCTGTAACTATCAGGTATTTTTTATTATCATTAAACAAATTACTTATTAAAGGTAAAGCATCTGCTTTGATCGATTTTGTTTTTTGCTTTAACTGATCTGTCAATATCAATTCTTTTTTATTATTGCTAAAGGATATAAACAACGAATGACTTTCATCTCCATGAAAAGTTGTTTCGGTTAATTCGGCATCAATTGTTTTTTCAAACAATAAATTACCATTTAAGTTATAGGCAAAAATGGCATTTGGTTTTGTGACGATCACGTCCATCGCTTTGTTATCATCTACATTACTGAATTTAACAGATGCAGGCTCAACATCTTCGTTTAATTTTTCTATTACTTTTTTATCTGAAAAAGAGATCTTGTTGATCAGGTTATTTTTGTCATCTACATAAACCAGGTAAGTAGAATTAATGTTATTAGTAACATCAATATAAAAGGCTGAACAGTTTTCAATTGCTTTATTTTTTAAACCGATCCTTCCTTCGCCTTTGCGGCTAAAAGTATAGATCTTGCCAGCTTTGTCAATAGTGATAAGGTAATCACTTAAGCCAACTTTGGCGTATTGAACCGGTAAAATAACTTCGGCATCTGTTTTAACGGAAGTAAACTTTTCAACTTTAACGCCAAAAATAGAATAATTATAGATCATATTATTTTTGCAGGCAATAAGCAAGCGGTAATCTTTATCATTATCGTAATCTAAAACGCTTAATTCTGATGTAGATGCGTCTGGCAATTTAACCGGGTAGCCCTGAACATAATTTCCGTTGCGGTCAATTAAGTGTAAATAATTTTGTGAGCTAAATAATAATTGATATTTATTATTTTTAAAAATATCTACTGTAAAGATCTTCGAACTTATTTTTTCGTTTATTTTTTTCTTCCATAAAATTGTTCCTTTTGCATTGATAAGATAAAGTGAATTACTTTCATCCTGCACTACTAATTCATTTTCTTTTGTTGTATGATTTATGAAACTATTGACTTGCATGGTAGAAGAGGTATCAAGATTTAATGTCCACAGTACATTTTGTTCTTTATTTACCATTTCAGCTTCATTCATTAATTGCCAGCGGAATTTAAAATTGGTTTTATTGTTGCTGGCAGAAAATGAAAAATGTTTAAAATTTTCAAAAGCATTTTTACCACTTTTATTTTCGAAGTTAAAAAAGGTTTTTATGTCGCGTATGTTTTTATTTGGAGCGTTATACACTAAATAATTAAAATCTTCAGAAAGATTTTGGTTTCTGTAAAGAATAAAACTTTCATTTTTAACAAGAACAGTGTTATTTTTAAGATCAAAAAGTAAGCGTGATAATTCAGCTTTATTTTCTGAAAAAATAAGATGCGAATTATAAAGTGCAACATAATTTGTTGATGCATTAAAAAAAGCGTTAAAAAGATTTAAGTTGTTTTTAGGTCCGCCTGTTTTTAATTTGTAAATGAATAGAGAGTCATCATTGATCAATGAATCGCTCATAAAACCAAGATGTTCAATAACTTTAATGGTATCGACAATTTTCAGCAAAACATATTTTTCGCCGGGTATTTTCGATTCAAAGTTAACCAGGTAATTTTCTGCATTCTTGTAAAACTCTTCTTCGATATTGAATAATGCCGTATCGCTTATTAGCTTCCAGAATTTATTATTTGAACGCGGAATTTGTTTGTTCAATGTTTCAAATGAACTAAATCCGTAAGCTTTAAATGCAGAAGTGTTGTTTGGTAGCAAACTTAAAAAATTCGGAGTTTGTGCTTCCTGGTTGTAAAAGGCAGAAATTATCTCTGAACTATCAGGTTGTAAATAACCATTAATAGTTAATTGAGAAGGCTCTATAGATAAATTTCCTGCTGAGTATCCGTTTTTAAGCGCAAGTGATAGATTTAATTTTGAAATGGCTTTGCTTTTAGAATAAAGATGGTGATCTACATAAATGGAAAGCAAACTATTTTCTTCCAATGTGTTTTTAAATTCAAGAAATGATCTATTCTTCTGGAGCTTAGCAGTTGCTTTATTCAATGACAGATCTATTGTTGCAAGATTGTTTGACATTAAAGCAATTCCAGAACTAAGTGAAAAATAAAGCTTATCTTTTTTATTTAATGTAAATTCATAAATATCATTTTCTTTTTTTTGAGCCCGTAAAATTTTTGCCAGCTCATTGGCGATTAGTTCCTGGTTACCTAAGCGTTTTATGTTTACAGCGGCCAGCCAACTTAAATTTTGTTCGTATAATGCAAAATGAATTGTACTTTTTTTGATCATCTCTGCAAGCAATTCATTTGCAGTAAAAACAGAATCGAAGTTATTAAGCGTAGTGCAGAATTGATCAACATCACCAAATAATTTTAGTTTATCGGCAATTAAACTTTGAGAATTTATTTTTTTATTCAGTTCAAAAAAATTGTTCGTGTTTAAATACACCAAACAATTATCAGGTAAAACCGAGAGCGCATCTACAGTTGGTTTTTTACTGTTCTTTAAATTAAAGTATGCCCAAACGCCAAGCGCAATAGCCGCAACAACAAATAAAATGAAACATATTTTTTTAAAGAGTGACAAGGTTACCTAAACTACAAAAAATGGTAATTCAAAAATGCACTAAAAAATAGAGTTTTACAGCAAACGTTGTGGATTACTCTGTTTCCAACTCAATATCTAAATCGATTTCAAGTTCTAATTGACTTGGCAATAGTTGAAAGGTTAAACGATGAATAGGAGTTACTCCAAATTGCCGAATAGCAGCCCTGTGTTTTTTTGTTGGATAGCCCATGTTGGTTTCCCAGAAATATCCTGGATGTCTTAAGGCTGCATCTTTCATAAAATCATCTCGGTAGGTCTTTGCTAAAATACTTGCCGCTGCAATACTTAAAAATTTGGCATCACCTTTAATAATGCATTGGTGCGGAATGTTTTTGTAAGCTTTAAATCTATTGCCATCTATCAACAATAATTCAGGCGTTATTTTTAATTGATCAACTGCCCGATGCATGCCTAAAAAAGAAGCCTGTAAAATATTTATCTCATCAATTTCTTTATGGTCAACCACACCAACCGCCCAGGCTAAAGCTTTTTCTTCAATTTCTGGGCGAAGCTCGTAACGATCAATATCACTTAATTTTTTACTGTCGTCCAGCCATTTGTTCTTATATTTTTTAGGCAAAATTACAGCAGCGGCATAAACAGGTCCGGCCAAACAGCCTCTACCGGCTTCATCACAGCCGGCTTCCACTAAATTTTTATCGAAATGCGATTTTAGCAAAACTTTTATTTTAATTTTTCAAGACAGGCGTTAATGGCAGCAAAGTTAGGCAGGTCTGAAGCTTTTTCGAGTATTTCCGAGTATTGTAAAATGCCATTTTTATCAACAACAAATGATGCGCGCTTGCTTACATCTTTCATTCCAAAAATAAAATCAGCATACAAACAATCGTAAGCTTTTGCGGCTTCTTTATTAAAATCGCTTAAAAGATCAAAATTTAACTTTTGTTCTTCCTTAAACTTGTCGAGTACAAACAACGAATCGGTTGAAATACCATATACTACAGCATTTAAGCCATTATACATAGCGTAATTATCGCGGATATTACATAATTCTGCAGTACAAGTGCTGGTAAAAGCCAATGGAAAGAATAACAAAAGCACATTTTTTCCTTTGTTTTCGCTTAAAGTAACCTCTTTTTTTACTGTATTAAATAATTTAAAATCAGGCGCAGGCTTATTAATTTCAATACTCATACTAATATTTGTTAACTTGTTTAATTTTAAACAATAATACTTTAAATCCGTTTAAAAACTAATTTATACTTTTACACAAAATATTAAATCAATTAAAAATTATAGATATGTCAAGTTTAGTAGGAAAAAAAGCACCATCGTTTAAAGCGGGTGCAGTTGTTAAAGGTGGAGAGATAGTTGCAGACTTCTCTTTAGACCAATATATTGGAAAAAAACATGTAGTGTTCTTCTTTTATCCAAAGGATTTTACCTTTGTTTGCCCGACAGAATTGCACGCTTTCCAGGAAAAATTAAAAGAATTCGAAAGTCGTAATGTGGCTGTAGTTGGTTGCAGCACAGATACGGAAGAAAGCCACTGGGGCTGGTTGCAAATGGAAAAGAAAGCAGGCGGGATCAAAGGTGTAACTTATCCTATCGTTGCTGATACTACAAAAACTATATCTCTAAATTACGGCACTCTGTTTGGAGATTATGATGTGAATGAAGCGGGAGATCTTATCGCTACAGGGCCAATGATCGCTTTCCGTGGTTTGTATTTGATCGATAAAGCAGGAGTTGTACGTCACCAGTTAATTAACGACCTTCCTTTGGGACGTAATGTTGATGAGACCTTACGTATGGTAGACGCTTTACAGTTCTTCGAAGAAAATGGTGAAGTTTGCCCTGCCAACTGGACAAAAGGCAGCGAAGGCTTAAAAGATACGCATGCTGGTGTTGCTGAATATTTAAGCAAACACTAAGAAAATTAATAAGCAGACAAAAAGCCAGGCAGAAATGTTTGGCTTTTTTTATTTTATGTAGTACTTTCAGCTATATGAAATTATTTTATGTTATAATTTTTCAATGTGTTTTTGTTTTTGGCTTTTCGCAAAGCGCAGAAATACTTAACGTATCATCTTTTAAGCACGATTATTTTATAACAGACCTGCAATATGTTGAAGCATTAAAAGATACAGCCAACTTACAATATATTGCCACATTAAAGATCAGTGGTATACACAACGATATATTATTGGAAGACTGGCATCTCGTTTTAAAAACAAACGCCAAACGCCTTGGCGCCAATCTATACTATATTGAGAGTTTTAATGAGGATGAAACAAATGCAACTATGGTGTTACGACTTTTTTTTGCAGGTGTAAATTTTATGAAAGCAAATAAAGCAAAAGCAAATAAAAATACCATTTATATTTTTAACGAAGGTCGTTCAAAGGATGATACAGCTTATTTTTATCTCAACCAGAAAAAGATAGCGTTTGATCCTAAAAAATATTATACTATAAATACCATTCCCTATAAGCTCTATAATATATCAATGACACAAAAAAAGGCGGCTAAAAAAAATAAAAGCTTTCCTAAAGATGCGGAATCGGTTTTTTATATTTTGCCGTTAAATAAAAAAAGTGTTATAGTGAACAGTGTTAATAATACAACTAAACCCGCGGCAATACGTATTAAAAAAACCAAGCCAGAAGAGTGCAATTATAATTTAGGAAGATTTTTCCTGGAGATCTATAAATAATATTTCGTCCCTACAGGACTTAATGATTCTCTTATTTTTATTCTACAATGTTTAATCCCTAACGGGATTTTAAAAAATGATGAATTTATTCAATATTGTCCCGTAGGGACAATATATAGATAGAAACAAATACAAAAATTGAGAAGTCCCGTAGGGATGGAATAAAGGAAATTAAGCATCATAATCGATCACCACTTTTTCTGTAAGTGGATGCGATTGACAGGTCAAAATAAATCCTTCTTCTACCTCTGCATCTGTTAATGCAAAATTAGCGTCCATTTTTACTTTACCTTCTAAAACTTTTGCGCGGCAGGTACAACAAACAGCTCCTTTGCAGCTGAAAGGAGCGTCAACACCGGCTTCTATGGCAGCATCCAATAAACTGATACTACTTGTTTTTAATTCAAAATTTGTTTCAATGCCATATTGTAAAACAGTTATTTTTGATTTTACATCCGCACCAATTACATTATTATCTGCTTTGTTTACTGCTTCAATTACAGCAGTAAAATATTCGATATGAATTTTTTCTTTGGCAATTTTTAAAGCTTCCAATGTTGTTTTTACATTTTCCATCATTGGGCCAGGACCACAAATAAAATATTCATCTGCATTTAATGCGCCAAAATTTTCTATCAAAGCCTTTGCTTTATCTGCTGTAATAATTCCTGTTTGAAGATCAGAGATTTTTGTTGCCGGCGCATCGCAAATATAAATTACCTGCAAATTTTGATTACCATGTGCAATAGTATCTAATTCTGATTTAAAAATTGTGCTTTCTTCATTTTTGTTGGCATAGATCAAAGTAATAGTACTTTGTTTTTCTACATACAAAATGCTTTTTATAATACTCAACATTGGTGTAACACCACTTCCGCCGGCAAACAAAACATATTTTTTCTTATTTCCACCCGAAAGTACAGAGTAAAATGAACCCATTGGTGTCATTACATCTATGCTGGTACCAACTTTTAATTCGCCATTAATGTAGGTAGACATTTTGCCGCCTTTTACTGCTTTTATAGCAACCCGTAATTCTTTTTCGTAAGGGCTTGAACACAGGCTGTATGAACGCCTAATCTCTTCTCCGCCAATGGTCATTTTTAAAGTAATATATTGGCCTTGTTTAAACTGATATTCAGGTTGTTGTTGCGCTGGAACTTCAAAAGCTACAGAAACTGCATCTGAAGTTTCGCGTTTAATATCTTTAACTTTTAGGGTGTGAAAACGTGCCATAATTCAATAAATAGTTTGCAAAAATAGGGCTTTAGGGGCGATAAAAAAATTTATTTGGCAATATGATAAAGGTCAGGGACAATTGCTCCTGATTTTTTGGATTAAACCCCTATAAAGCCTATCTTTGTAAGAACTATTACCTCAACAAAAATATGGGAGTTGTAAATTTTGAAGAACTTTTTGAAGCCAAATTGGCTAAAAACGATATAATTGAACCAAAAGACTGGATGCCTGATAATTATCGCAAGCATTTGATTCGCCAGATTTCACAACATGCGCATAGCGAAATTGTTGGGATGTTGCCTGAAGGTAATTGGATTACCCGTGCCCCAAGTTTACGTTCCAAACTAGTGCTTTTAGCAAAAGTTCAGGATGAAGGCGGACACGGATTGTATCTTTATACAGCAGCAGAATCGCTTGGTACCAGTCGCGATGAAATGTTAGACGCACTTTTAACAGGCAAGGCAAAATATTCTTCTATTTTTAATTACCCGACTTTAACATGGGCCGATGTTGGTGCAGTGGGTTGGCTGGTAGACGGCGCTGCCATTATGAACCAGGTGATGTTGCAACGCACTTCTTACGGACCTTATGCAAGAGCAATGGTGCGTATTTGTAAGGAAGAAAGCTTTCACCAACGATAGGGATATGAAATTATGACCCATTTGGCCTTTGGTACACTTGCTCAGAAAGAAATGGCACAGGATGCTTTAAACCGGTGGTGGTATCCAACTTTAATGATGTTTGGCCCACCGGATGTGGAAAGTCCGAATAGCGAAAATGCAATTAAATGGCGCATTAAACGCGAAACAAATGACCAGTTACGTCAGCGTTTTGTAGATCAAAGTATGCCTCAAATAAATTATTTAGGTTTGACTGTTCCGGATGCTAATTTAAAATGGAACGAAACAAAAAAAGGATATGATTTTAGCGAGCCGGATTGGGCTGAATTTAAAAGTGTGATCAAAGGAAACGGACCTTGTAACAAAGAACGTTTAATTTCGCGCAATAAATCTCACAATGAAGGTGCATGGGTACGTGAAGCAGCAAGCGTTTACGCTAAAAAGCAAAACGAAAATTACGAAGCAGCATAATTAAATTTAAAAATAAATAAAAACAAGTCTTGTTGCAATGTACATTGTACAAAGTGCAAGCCAGAAAATATGAGTAACGATTCTCAAGGCCCTATGTGGGAAGTATTTGTACAAAAAAAAGCGGGACAACCGTTTGTACATTGCGGCAATTTACACGCGTATGATAAAGAAATGGCATTGCAAAATGCACGCGATCTTTATACACGTCGTGGCGAAGGAATGTCTTTATGGGTAGTGCCGAGCAGTGCTATTGTTGCCAGCAGCCCCGAAGACGCAGGTTCTTTTTTCGAACCATCCAACGACAAAATTTTCCGTCACCCAACTTTTTATCAAATCCCCGACGGAGTCGGACACATGTAAATTTTTATGACATCCCAGGAGGCATTATTTAATTATAGTTTAAGACTTGGCGATACAAGTTTAATTTTAGCACAACGTTTAAGCGAGTGGACAGGTCATGGTCCGTTTTTAGAAGAAGACCTGGCATTAACCAATATTGCCTTGGATATTTTTGGACGAGGAAAAGCTCTTTTAGAATACGCTGCAATATTAGAAGGCAAAGGAAGAACAGAAGATGACCTTGCTTTTTTCAGGAACGACAGGGAATATTTTAATGCATTAATTACCGAACAACCAAATGGTGATTATGCAAAAACAATTATGAGACAAGCTTTAATAGATTGTTTTGACCTGGCATTTTATACCGAACTGGCAAAAGGCAAAGATGAAACTTTAGCAGGCATTGCATCTAAATCAATAAAAGAAATTACTTATCACAAGCGCCACAGTTTTAGCTGGGTTGAAAGATTTGGAAACGGAACTGAAGAAAGTAAAACGCG
>JBDSFC010000609.1:0-2567 GCA_039919745.1 Bacteroidia bacterium
CCTTATCTCACAATGATTCCACTCTACAAATTAAATGGATAAACAGTTCTAGTAAAGATGTTTTTAAATATGAATTATACAGGGTAAATAAAAATAAACAAGCGCAAAAAATTAAAGAATGGTTAGCGAAAGATACCACCAGCGATTATAACGATACAGATATTGAATATGATAATTTTTATAGTTATAAAATAGTAGTTACTGATCATTCCAATAATTTTTCTGAAAATATATCAGGATTGCATTTTTATTCAAGTAGGGTAAGAAAAGCGATCTCTAATTTTTCCTATACTTTAAATAAAGAAACTAAAACAATTATACTTGAATGGCAAGCGCCCAGCATTGATGTTTATACCTACACATTATATAAGGCGAAAAAAGGAAGTGAATTTATTAGTTACAAAACCTTTAAGACTAACACTTTAAAATTTGAAGATAAAGATCTCAATATCGGCAACACATACAGTTATAAGATAAAAGCAAATTTGAATTCAGGCGCTGAAACACGTTTAAGCAAAGAATTAAATGTTGAATTTTAAAAAAGATGAAATGAAAAAATACATAACATTTATATTTCTATTAATTAATTTTTTGTGTCCGAAAATTTTTGGGCAGTATATTAATTATAAAACTTTAGAGCAAACAACAGTTGATTACAACTACAATACCGTACCTATTCAACACCAGGGTATCAATGATTATTATTACGATCACAAAAAGAATAAACTTTATGTTGTGGGCGGGTTTGATCATCTAGGATCACCTCCATTGTCGCCGGTAAGAGCGTTTAAGAATATTGCCCGTTTTGATCTTACAACAGGCTTGCCTGATAGTACCTGGAATCCGGTAATTAACAATGGAGAAATACGAGCTATTACAAAAGCAGGAGACAAAATTTATCTCGGCGGAACTTTTACAGCAGTAAATGGCAATTCTACAAATAAATTGGTTGTTATCAGTGAAAATACTGGATTAACACTTCAAACATTTACTAATAATTTTTCTCAGGATACAATTAATTGCCTTGCATTAAATGCATCAAACAATAAACTAGCCGTTGGTTTTTACGGGAATCGTTTTCAAACAGGCTCTATCTCTCATGCAGTTGTTGGCTTTCTTGATCTTGTTGGTATAGGAAGTTATACAACACTCGTTTTTGCAAATATGTCGGATATTAAAGTGGAAAAAATTGCATATTATAATAATAACTTTTTTTATTTAGTAAACGAATATAGCGGGCCAGTATCTAATAATGATGGAGGTCCGTATACCAGTTCAACCATTTATGAATATGAAATCGGTTCACAGGCTTTTACTACAGTCATGAAAGCAAAATGGAAAGCCGGACCAGTAAACTCTGCATCTTATTGTAAAAGAAATCCTAGCCTTGATTTTTTCCAACGCGCAGATAGTTTATTTGTGTTTTCACCAGACAGTATCTTTCCTTTACAAAAATTTAATAATTCTCCGGGTACTACTTATGCAAAACCAGCAAGCATAATTAACAGGCAAACGATAGGTTTAAAACTCACTTCAAGTATCCCCATTTTATTTAATTATCTCTTAATTAATCCGAGCGGTTATCCAAACATTACCAATTCCTATGCAACAACTTACCAGGTTGCTAACATTGGATGCTCTGCTGGTATGACTTATATAAGTTATTCAAGTGCAACTTTTGTTGGGTGTGATAATGATCGTTATATTTTTTCAGGTCCACCCAGCACTCCCTTAACAGCGTGTACCCTAAATTATCCAACTGATTATGCTTTTAATTATAATGGAAGTGTAGATAATAATTATATTCTGTCAATCAATAATCCTATTGGTGATCGCATGCAAGCAAGCGCTGACCGTTTCTTTTCAATTAAATCTTCGGGATTTGATTATCAGGGCTTTTGGACAGGCGGGCCAACTTCTTTCTATAAACGCGTACATGGGGGAAACAATGAAAAAATAGTTACTTATTGTTTAAGAGGTGGAAAACTTCCCCCGATAAAACAGGTGAATAATTTAACAACTATTTGTAGAGGACAAACCTATAAATTTTGCGTTACACAACCCAGCAGGGCGGTAACTTACAATTGGGGCTTTACAGGACTTGGTGCTACGATAACAAATGGAACAAAAGATACGGCATCTTTTAATTTTGCTTATGGCGTAACTACTGGTTCTATTATGCTTACAGGTTTTACAAATTGCGGTGAGCCAACAGATACAGTTTATATGACTATAAATTATTGGCCCTTACCTCCAATTACTAGTAATAATGTTCAGACTTTAAACTGTTTTAATAATAAACAAACAACATTAACAGCCACAAGCCCACCCACTTCTTTTTTCTATTGGTATGGTCCAACCACCACTACTGCGGGTGTTCTTGGCAGTAGTTTAACAACAACGGTTCCCGGTATTTATACCGCTAAAGTAACTGAGCAAACGCATGGCTGTACAAATACTAAAAACACAACCGTCGTTTTTGATACATTAAAACCAATGATCACAAATGTTGTTCCGGTTTATACATTAAATTGTGCTCCGCCAACTATAACTATTAATGCTACTTC
>JBDSFC010000620.1:0-5466 GCA_039919745.1 Bacteroidia bacterium
GGTCAATTCAAATAAAAGGCGTTTACCCACTTATGATCTAGCGACGGATAACAAAACATACCAGCGAGATGATGCAACAAGGATCACGGCTGACTGGAGCTATACCAATCATCTTTTCAGATCAGGCATACGGGCAGGATATTTTGAAGACAAAATAAATTATACGGATAGCCTGAGTTCAGTTTTTTCAAAAAGCAAAACTCAAACTGTTATTGCGGAAAATGAGAATTATATTACATGGCATCAACACCATCAATTAAATTTTGGTGTAAATGTTACTTCAAGTACAGGCAACACAAATAATTATTTAGGTGTTAAAACATTAAGCAAGATCTCATTGTTAGTGGGAAATAAATTCTCTTTTTTTAATGATAAATGGTTGACCTATGTTTCTGTTCGGGCCGATTATTTTAGTGTGGGAACTTTACCTGTAACCGGAAATATTTCAACAGAATATCATCTTACAAAAAATATTCATCTAATGGCAAGTGCTGCAAAAGTATACAGGCAGCCAACTTTAAACGAATTGTATTGGTTGCCTGGAGGAAATATTAATTTAAAACCCGAACAAGGATATACATACGAAGGGAATATTAATTATAAAACAGCTCTTACAAGTAATCTTTCTTTTTTTATTTCCGGTGCGGCTTACAGTAGAAAAATTGATAATTGGATCTTATGGATTCCCGGCGCAGGCGGAAATCCATCACCCATAAATTTACAACAAGTTTGGAGTAGGGGAACAGAAACAACCTGGCGAATCAATTATCAAAAAAATAAATTCAGGTATAAAATAAACGTAATAACAGGTTATGTATTATCAACTATTCAATCAAACAACCAGGAAAATAATAATACCGTTAACAAACAATTAATTTATACGCCACGTTATACAATTAATTCAAGTTTTTTAATTGGTTATGGTAAAACGGCGCTCACATTTTATAACCAGTATATTGGTTATCGTTTTACAGCAAGTGATAATAGCCAGTGGTTAAAACCTTACCAGGTATCATCGTTACGCTTAAATTATTTTATAGAAACACCCTTGATAGATTTTATTTTGTTTGCTGCTGCAAATAATTTATTGAATACAAACTATACTATTCTTTCAGGTAGGCCAATGCCTTTAAGAAATTATGAATTTGGGCTCACATTACAAACAAAAAATAAAAACAAATAAAATAAACAATAGATGAAAAAAACAATTACAATGATCGCGTTAGCTTTGAGCGTATTTACTTTAAAAGCACAAAACTCTGTTGCCGATTTCGAAACGTTTACGTTAGCACCAAACTCTGCATATAGCAGCACAACAAGTGTTCCATTCCAAACACCGGATGTTTCTTTCCAATATCATTGGAGTACTTCATTCAGCTATTGGAGTGGTGGATTTGCCTATACCAATAAACATGATTCTGCTACAGCAAGCGCTGTTACAAATTTATACGGTGTAAAACCATTATTGGGATATAACAACTCAAATAATTTCGTGGTTGGGCAAGACCAAGGTGTAATTAATTTAAGCGCACCAACAAATACAGTTGATGGTTTTTATATTACAAATACAACTGTTGCTTACAAAGCAGTAAAAAACGGCAGTCAATTCTCAAGAAAATTTGGAGATACAACAGGTACAGGTTCAGGTACAACAATTGCCCAGGGTTCTTATCCTGATTGGTTTAAAGTAACCGTTAAAGGATACAAGAATGGTGTTTTAAAACCAGACAGCGTTCCGTTTTATTTGGCTGATTATCGTTTTGCAAATAACTCACAGGATTATATTGTAAATACATGGCAGTGGTTAAACACTTCTACTTTAGGAGATGTGGACAGTCTTAAGTTTTTTATGTACTCGAGCGATGCGGGCCAGTTCGGAATTAATACGCCATTATTTTTTGGTATAGATAATTTTACAACTACTTATTTCCCTGTTGGATTAGCGGAAAATTCAAATAAAGTAGAAGCGCAGATCTATCCAAATCCTTTTAACGCATTATTGAATATTCACATGCAATTAAATGCTGAGCCTGCAAGTGCAACGGTAACAGATGTTACGGGAAAAATAGTGTACTCAACTTCGATAAGCGAAATGAATACAACTCTCGATCTTAGTTCTTTACAAACGGGCATTTATTTTTTAGAGATTGCTTCAGGAAATAACAGATCAGTAAAAAAATTAATTAAAGATTAACCTTAATTTTGAGAAGCGGTGCAATTCCGCTTCTCAATTTATAAATGAGAAAAAGTATTGGTATAGTTTTATTTTTGATAACATTTACGGCTTGTGTAAAAGACAAACCGCAAGACGTTATTCAGCCACAGGTACAATTAACCAATGCTAAAAAAGTATACATTGTAAACGAAGGAAATTTTGGTTCGCCAAACGCTTCTGTTTCTTTATACGATCCGGGAAACGGAGCTGTTATAGAGAATTTTTATCAAACACAAAATCCTTCTTCACCAACCATTGGCGATGTAGCACAGTGTCTATCATTTATAAATGATAATTTTTATTTGGTAGTAAATCATTCTGGTAAAATTATTGTGTGCGACGATCAATTTAAAAAAACTAATCAGATCACAGGCCTTTCTTCGCCACGTTATATACAAGCGGTTAGCAATCAAAAAGCATATGTAAGCGATTTTAATGGTAATGCCATTAACATAATAAACCTTAATACAAATACAAAAACAGGTACTATCCCTTGTCCGGGATGGACAGAGAAAATGGTGCTTATTTATAATAAAGTATTTGTATGCAACATTAAAAGAAATTACACTTACGTTATTAATACAATTAACGATCTTAAAACAGATAGTATTTTAGTTGGACCAAATGCGGGAAGTTTAATTATTGATAAATACGATAAGTTATGGGTTTTAAGCGGAGGCGATTCGAGCAATTCGGTTTTAGGAAAATTAGTAAAGATAGATCCTCTAACTAACCAGGTGGAAACTTCTTTCCAGTTCAATAGCGGTGATCACCCTCGTGAATTTTGTATCAATAAAACAAAAGACACCTTATATTTTTTAAACGGAGGTGTTTTTCGAATGCCAATTGCTTCTTCGGCACTTCCATCCAATGAGTTCATTAATAGGGGAACTAAAAATTTTTATGGTTTGGGAATTAATCCTAATGATCATACGATCTATGCAGCAGATGCATTGGACTACAACTCAAAAGCCAATATTTACATTTACGATGCTTCGGGCGTTGAGAAAAAACATTTTAATGCGGGAATAAACGCAAACGGTTTTTATTTTGAATAAAAATAGTCATCTTTGACTATTGTCTGATTCCATTAATATAATTTCATTCGATGTTCCTTTTCCCGCAAATTATGGTGGGGTAATTGATGTGTTTTATAAATTGGTATGGCTTAAAAAGTCAGGGATCAAAATCCATTTACATTGTTTTACTTACGGAAGGCAAACAGCACCTGAGCTGGAAGCCTTATGTGAAAAAGTATATTATTATAAACGCGAAACAGGGTTATTGGCGAATTTATCTTCATTGCCTTATACAGTGAGATCACGTCAGTCAAAAGAGATAGAGAAGAATTTATTATCAAACGATTTTCCGATCTTGTTTGAAGTACTTCACACTTGTTATTTATTGAACGATGAAAGGTTTAAGAAGCGGAAAAAAATATACAGGCACAGTAATATTGAACATGAATATTATTTGGAGCTTTCAAGATCAGAACGTAATATTTTTAAGAAGATCTATTTACAAATTGAAGCCGGAAAATTAAAACGATTTGAACCGATTGTTGATTTTGCAGAGGTTATTTTAGCTGTAAATCAAAAAGACGCTGAGTATTTTAAGAAAAATTACCCTAAGCCTAAAACCCTTTATTTACCAAGCTTTCATGCGAATGAAAAAGTAACAAGTAAAAGCGGGAAAGGAGATTTTATTTTATTTCATGGTAATTTAAGTATCTCCGAAAATTACGAAGCGGCAATTTCGTTAATTAAAAATGTATTTTCTAAGGTCAACCATTCGGTTATTATTGCGGGATTAAATCCCCCGGCTTTTTTAGAAGAAGAAATAAGAAAACACTCCAATATCGAATTAAAAAGTAGTCCGGCTGAGGGAGAAATGGATCGTTTGATTGGCGAAGCACAGATCCATGTTTTGTATACGCATCAACCTACAGGCTTAAAATTAAAGTTATTGAATGTGTTGTTTAAAGGCAGGTTTATCGTTTGTAATTCTAATATGATAGAAGGAACAGGTTTAAAGCAAAATTCAGGATTTATAATTGCAAATAGTGCGAATGAATTCATTCAAAATATAAATTCTGTTTTTGAAAATGAATTTTCTAACACGCAGATCCAGGAAAGAGAAAAACAGATCGTCAATTTTGATAATGCTGAAAATTGCAAAAAGTTAGTGGAGGTGATTAGTTCTTAATCCTCAAAACTGCGTCGCTCTGAGTGGAGTCGAAGAGTATTAATGAGTTATAATTGAAAATAGGCTTCGACTCCGCTCAGCCTGACTCAACTTATACGCTGCCAATATTTACACCAACACCAATGGAATCTTAATTTCGTGCCTTACGCTCTCGATCGTACTTCCTAATAAAATATCTTTAATAGTACGATGCCCATGAGTTCCCATAATAATAATATCGCAATTATTTTTTATGATCAGTTTAGGAATGGCTAGTTTAGGTATTCCAAATCCTAACTGAATTTCGGTTGTAATATTTTGCGATGCTAATTCTGTTTGGTATTTTTTTAATTTCTGATAATCTTCTTCGCGCTCAAAATCAAAAGAGTCTTCACCGTATACCATGGCATTTGTACTTTCTAAAATATGAATTAGTATTAATGTTGAGTTTTTATTCCCCAACTGTAAAGCTTTATTAATGGCTTTGTTATCACTTTCACTAAAATCAACAGTCACTGCAATACGCTGTATGTTTGTTTGAAAATCCAATTTCAACGGCGCTAATTCGTCATGAAAACCTAAACGTTTATTTTCTTTTTCTTTAGTAATAAATGGAACAACAGTAATATAGATCAGCATTAAAAAACAAAAGATACACACCGGAACTATTGTAAAGCTTATCAGCACAGCATGCTCGCTTTCAAATAAAAGATCGGCTATCTCGCTAAAAACCAATTTTACATTTAAGCCAATAATTACAATGGCTGCAACCCACGATAATATTTTTTGCCACATGGGAATTACAAATTCACCCATTTTCTTTTTATCACTTACAAAATGGATCAAAGGAATTACTGCGAAACCTAATTGTAAACTCAAAATTACCTGGCTAAAGATCAACAGTTTTCCTGTGGCGCCATCACCCATAAAATAAATGGTTAAAAATGCCGGAACAATGGCTATCAGACGCGTTAACAAACGACGGATCCAGGGTTGTAAACGTAAATTTAAATACCCTTCCATTACAACTTGTCCTGCTAACGTACCTGTAATGGTTGAGCTTTGCC
>JBDSFC010000018.1:0-3430 GCA_039919745.1 Bacteroidia bacterium
ATTTATATTATTGAAGTAGAGATCGGAAAAGATAAATTGAGAAAAAAATTAATTATTGATTGATCTTTTCAATTTTCTAAAAACAAAATACAATTTATGTTCACAAAAGATTCGATCATTGGCGTTATTGGAAGCGGCGCAATGGGCAGTGGTATCGCACAAGTTGCTGCTACTGCAAAACACAAAGTTATTGTTTATGATAACAACCAAACAGCTTTATCAAAAGCAGAAACTAATTTAAAAACATCGCTTCAAAAATTAGTTGAGAAACAAAAGATCAGCACAGAGCTTGAGCAAACTATTTTATCAAATATTAAATTTGTTTCTTCGTTAAACGATCTGTCCAACTGTAATTTAATTATTGAAGCTATCGTTGAAAAACTGGAAATTAAAAGATCTGTTTTTTCAGAACTTGAAAAATTAGTAACTGAAACTTGTGTATTGGCATCTAATACGTCTTCACTTTCTATTACTTCTATTGCTTCATCCTGCACCAAACCCGAAAGAGTTATAGGGATACATTTTTTTAACCCTGCTACCTTAATGCCCCTGGTAGAGATCATTCCTGGCATTGCCACTTCAGAAAACATTACAGCTTCATGCAAAAATTTAATTGATAGCTGGGGTAAAGTAACTGTTGTCGCAAAAGATACTCCGGGCTTTATTGTGAACCGTGTGGCCCGTCCTTTTTACAGCGAGGCATTGCGTATTTACGAAGAAGGTATTGCTTCAATGGAAACTATTGACTGGGCGATGAAAGAGATAGCTGGTTTTAAAATGGGTCCGTTTGAATTAATGGATCTTATTGGCCATGATGTTAATTATGTAGTTACAGAAACAGTATGGACACAATTTTATTTTGACCCGAAATTTAAACCGGCACTCTCACAAAAACGTTTATTGGAAGCAGGATTTCTTGGAAGAAAAACAGGAAAAGGTTTTTACAATTATGCAGCGGATGCAAAATTAAATGAACCCAATAAAGATATTGAAATGGGTAAGACCATTGTAAGAAGGATACTATTCATGCTTATTAACGAAGCGGCCGATACACTTTATTTAAAAGTTGCTTCGCGTGATGATATTGATATGGCCATGACCAAGGGTGTAAATTATCCCAAAGGTCTTTTAAAATGGGCAGATGAATTGGGTGTAAATCTTGTTGTTAAGGAATTAACTGCTTTGAAAGATTTTTATGAGGAAGACCGTTACAGGATAAGCCCGCTTTTAAAGCAGAATTTTATCATGAAAAAGACCTTTTACTGATCGAATTGCCCGTCATTGCGAGGATGACATGACGATTCAATCTTAAAATAGTTCAGATTGCTTCAATCACTCTGTTTTGTTCGCAATGACGAATTTTACAAAATCCCATTATCCACTAATTGAAATTGTGCTTTCACTCATTTTAGGCTCAAAAAATTTGTCGATTTACCTTATTTTTACTATTTTTGGGTATAATACGTCTTAAAATGAAAAAACAATTTTTAATTATCTCCGGTTTTGCGATCATTTCTGCAAGTTTAATTTTTTCTTGCGCAAAGAAAAAAGACGATAACAGAATTGCACCAACATATAAAGAAGATGCTACCGGTACAGGTGGAAACCCAAATGTAGGGAACCAAACTGTTACAGGAACAGCTACTTTAACTAACCCTGCAACACAAAACTCAAGCTTATTGGTTGGTGGTGCCGGATGGAGCAATCCAACCTGTATTTCAACAAACAGTATTACTTTAAAAGGTATTAATGGTAGTATTGATGTTACTTTAAATTTCTTATTTCCTCCAACAACAGGTACTTATGCTATTGCGGCTAGCCCAAATGCACAAGCTTGTTCAATGACAATAAATAACGCGCCAAATCAGCCTTCAGGAATTGTTTGGTATGGCAAAACAGGCCAGGTAGTTGTAAATACTACTACCACAGCAATTAATGCTTCTTTCTCTGGTATCTTATGTACACAACAAAACTTTAACTTTCCTACGGTTGGCGTTAGCGGTAACTTAGGTTGTAACTAATACTTAATATTTTTAAAATGAAAAGCAGGTCGAAAGCCTGCTTTTTTTATTTTTACACTATCTATAAACTAAAAAAAATACTCTTTTACTTTTCTAAAAGTTACGCGCTTGATCTTAGGGCTTTATCGCTTATGCGCATTGGTATTGCTTTAGTAATTATTGCCGATCTTATTATCAGAGGTAGCGATCTTACAGCGCATTATACGGATGAAGGTTTGTGGCCAACTTCCCTCATCCATAATTTTGGTTGGAAGGCCGGTTCATGGAGTATTCACGAACTAAGTGGTTCTTATCAGTGGGCACTGACCTTATTTATTTTACATTTTATTTTAACGCTATTTTTATTATTCGGTTATAAAACAAAAATAATAACACTTCTAGTTTGGCTGTTTACCATCTCTTTACACAACCGAAATTTATTTGTACAACAATCCGGCGATGACCTGTTAAGATTGGTTTTATTTTGGGGATTATTTTTACCATGGAATGCGCATTACTCTATTGATTCAAAAAAAGAAGCCGTTCCGCTAAAACAAAATGTACTCGCTAACATGGGTTATTTACTTTTGCTTGCCTCTGTTTATTTTTTTACTATAAGCTTAAAAACCAGTAGCGAATGGCGTAGCGAAGGCTCTGCTATTTATTACGCTTTAAGTTTAGAACAGCTGCGCTTGCCTCTTGGTGATCTCTTGTATCAATTTCCTTCGCTCATGAAATTATTTACATGGTTTGTTTTTTATATTGAGCTTGCTATTCCTATTTTAGTTTTGTGGCCGGCAAAAAAAGGCAACTTACGCCTCATTGCTTTTGCATTAATAATTTTTCTGCACATTGGCATTGGCCTGACGTTGTATGTAGGTTTGTTTTATATTATTAATATAGTTACCGGTGTTGGGCTTTTACCAAAAAAATTTATAGATAAACTCGAAACAAAATTAAAATTTAAAAAAACCACGATCGTTTTGAGTCTTAAAAAGACTTCTTTTTTTAGATATATTTCAAACGGCATTTGCATTTTTGTGATCATAATTAGCCTCATTATTAATTTAAGTGCTGTAAATTGGTTCAATTATGAATTAAAAAAAGAGATCTGGTATCCTGTAAATACTTTCCGCCTTGATCAGTATTGGGGAATGTTCTCGCCCAACGTATTAAAAAAAGATGGTTGGTTTGTTTATCATGGTATGGACTCTATTGGCCGCCAATGGGACCTTTACCGTAATAACGAATATGTGGATTACAAAAAACCAGAGCATATTGTAAAAATGTATAAGAGCGATCGATGGCGAAAACTCGCAGAAAATATGCAGAACGACAATTATACTTTTTTGCGTCCTCAATATTGTCGTTACATTATAAAGCAATGGAATAAAAAACATCCGCAGAAAAAAATGAACATGCTTAACTTT
>JBDSFC010000019.1:0-9626 GCA_039919745.1 Bacteroidia bacterium
TTTTATATTATGTAGATGGCGATTTTATGAGCCGTAATAATATTGAGCAAGGCCACATTACTTTACATCCTAAAGGCATTCCGCATGGCCCGGCACCGGGAGCAATGGAGCGTAGTATTGGCCAAAAAGATACACATGAGCTAGCGGTAATGATCGATACGTTTCGGCCGTTGATGGTTACTGAAGATGCAATGGGTATTGATGATGGTAAATATTATAAAAGCTGGGTTGAATAATTTCGTTGCATAATATAAATTATGAAAAGAAAATTATTCGGCTTTATTTTTATAACAGTAACACTATTTTGTTTTGCTCAAAAAGCCGATTCATTATATCGCGTTTTTAAAAACACTTCATTAAAAGATACAGTAAGAGGAAACGCTTTAAACGATTGCGGACTTGCTTTAGCTGGTGCAGATCCGGATTCGGCGCTCAAACTTGCCAGGAATTATTATTCTTTCGCTAAAAACAAGAAACTTAAAAAGCATATGGCAAAGGCCTTAATGCTGGAGGGTATGTGCAACATTTATTTGGGAGATAATAAAACTGCCGAAGTAGTATATAAAAAAGCCCTTGTTCTTGCAAAAGAAATAAATGATCAAAGAATTTATGCTTCAGCCTTTAGCAATATTGGAGTAAGTCATTATAATACTTCAGATTATGATAGCGCATTGATCTATGCAAACAAAGCTTTAGATATCCGCAGAAAAATTAATGATGTTTCAGGTATTGCTGCTTGCTATAATAACATTGCCAACGCTTATCTTAATCTCTCTAACTATAATCAGGCATTGATCTACTATTTAATGTCGTTAAAATTGTACGAAGCAAGTAAAAATGAAGCAGAAATAGCAAAGGCATACAATAACATTGGTAATTTATACAATATGCAACAACGTTATACTACTGCCGAAGAGTATTACCTTAAAGCAATTGTGATCCGTATAAGAATAAACGATCTAAGTGGCTTATCTACCTGCTATAGTAATTTAGGTATCATTGAATCATGCCTTAAAAATATACCAAAGGCAATAGAGTATTATAAAAAATCGATTGAGATCTCTGAAAAAATAAACGATTATAACGGACTTGTTATCGCTTATGGCTCTTTAGGTGATGTGTATAAAGATCTTGGACAATACTCTCTAGCACATGAATATATTGAACGATCAATGGTACTGAGTATTAAAACAGATGACAATTATGCTATTGCGGCAAATTGTAATAGTCTTGCGGATATAGCAGTTCTAGAAGGGAAATTTGCTTTGGCAATTGAGCTTTCAAAAAAAGCTTTGAAAATAAACACGGATGAAAACATTGTTGATGGAATAAGACTAAACTATCAAAGCCTTGCAAATGCAAGTTCCGCTCTTCATGATTATAAAAATGCTTTCGAATACTACGTGAAGTATAAAGAACTTACAGATAGTATTTTTAACCTTGACAATAGTAAAATGTTAAGTGATGCAAAAACACAATACGAAGTAGATAAAAAAGCAAACGAACTTAAGATCAAAGCCGCAGCTGAAAAGGATAAAATGAATGTGATCGCTAAGGAAGAAAAAAGGCGTAATGCCGTTATTATTTTTTCTGTAAGTGGAATATTGCTTGTTGTACTTATCTTTTCTGTTTTTTTATATAAACGTTTTAAAGTAACACAAAAACAAAAACAAATTATTGAAACACAAAAAGTTGTAGTAGAGGAAAAAAATAAAGAAATCACAGATAGCATTAACTACGCAAAAAGATTGCAGAATGCTATATTACCACCACTCTCTTTAATAAGTAATAACATAAAAGAAAATTTTGTTTTTTATAAACCAAAAGATATTGTTGCCGGTGATTTTTATTGGGCAACCGAGCACAAAAACAAATTTTACCTGGCCGTTTGTGATAGTACTGGCCACGGTGTGCCCGGTGCGTTTATGAGTATTTTAAACAGCAATTTTTTAAACGAAGCTATTAAGGAAAAGAATATTGAAAGCCCTGATAAAATATTTAACCACGTACGCGAATGTCTTATTAATTCTATTGGAACGGAAGGGCAACAAGATGGAATGGATGGGATTTTAATCTGTATTGAAAAACAAAACAGGCAGCCGGGCGAGAGTATTAAGATCACTTATGCGGCCGCCAATAATGAACCAGTGCTTATAAGCAATGGAAACATCATTAGTTTTGAAAAAGATAAAATGCCAATTGGTAAAGGGGAAAAACGCGATGATTTTAGATTATTTTCAAAAGAAATAAAACCCAATGATTGTCTTTACTTATATACCGATGGGTTTGCCGATCAGTTTGGCGGACCAGATGGCAAGAAACTTAAATATAAACCGTTAAATGAATTCTTGCTTAAAATAAGCAACTTGTCCATGAGCGAACAACACGCTCGCCTTGAACAAAAGCTAAATGAATGGCGTGGAAACCTGGAGCAGGTAGATGATATTTGTATTATAGGAATAAAGATCTAGTTATACCCTACAACTTCCCTTACTTGTTTGATTTTTTCGTTGGCCATTTTTGTTGCTCTTGCTTCACCAATAGCCAATTCTTTTTCAAGAATATCTGTATTAGACATTAAACGATCGTAAGTTGTGCGTTGTTCTTTATATTTATCAAGTATCAATTCCAATAAGGCAGTTTTTGCGTGGCCATAACCAAAATTGCCTTTAATATAATTCTGGCGCAGTTCTTCAGTTTGTTTTTCGTTACCTAAAAGGCGAAACAATTTAAAAACATTATCTGTATCCGGATCTTTAGGCTCTTCTAATCCCTTGCTATCAGTAACAATGCCCATGATCACTTTTTTCAGTTCTTTTTCAGGTAAAAAAAGATTGATAAAATTATTATACGACTTGCTCATCTTTTGTCCGTCGGTTCCGGGTACAATCATCACACGTTCATCGGTTAAGGCTTCAGGAATAACAAATATTTCTTTATCGTATTTATGGTTGAAGGATCTTGCAATATCCGCCGTAATTTCTAAATGTTGGATCTGATCTTTACCAACCGGCACTTTATTGGTATCATACAATAAAATATCTGCTGCCATTAAAACAGGATAAATAAATAAGCCCGCGTTTACTTCGCTTAGTCTACTGCTTTTATCTTTAAATGAATGTGCATTTGCCAGCATGGGGTAGGGGGCAAAACAATTTAAATACCATGTAAGCTCTGTTACAAGTGGAACGCGGCTCTGGCGATAAAAAAGTGTCCTTTGTGTATCAACACCAAATGCTAACCAGGTAGCGGCAACAGCATTTGTGCTTTGTTTAATAAATGCCGCGTCTTTAGTGCTTATTAATGTATGCATATCAGCAATAAATAATAAACTTTCAATGTCAGGCTTTTTGCTCAGTTCAATAGCAGGAATAATGGCACCAAGAAGGTTACCCATGTGCGGAACGTTAGTGCTTTGTATGCCGGTTAAAATACGTGTCATAATAATTGTATTACAAATGTAATATTTTTAATGAAGAGAAATTTAATTTTAAGAAAGACGGATAGAAACAAGGGTAACGTCGTCTGTTTGCTCTACCTTGCTTTTCCAGGATTCGAAAATGGTTTTAAAAGCCTGCTCCTGTTCGTTTAAAGAAAGATCACTGGTTTGAAGAAGGATCTCCTGCAATTGTTTTGACATGAATTTTTTGCCTTTTGGTCCGCCAAACTGATCTGGAACGCCATCGGTAAATAAATACAATTGCGTTGGTTCATCAATTTTAATTTCATGTAATAAATAATTTACTTCTTCGGTATCATAAATGCCGCCAATAGAATATTTATCTGCTTTATAAATTTCGAGTGCTTTATTTTTTATAAGGTACAATGGTCTCCCGGCACCTGCATATAAAACCAGTTTATTTTTAAGATCAATACGTATTAATGAAATATCCATTCCATCTTTTGAATCACGTTGCTGCATATTCTCATTCAACGTTTTTACAACATGAAAATGTAACTCTTTTAAAATAGCGGCGGGAGATTCTAATTTTGAATTAAGGACAATCTGATTTAAAAGACTGGTGCCAAGCATAGACATCATAGCGCCCGGAACCCCATGGCCGGTACAATCTGCCACGGCATAATAAATATAATTATTGTTTTGTACTATCCAGTAAAAATCGCCGCTAACAATATCTTTGGGTTGAAAATAAATAAACGAATTGGGCAATAAATTTTTAGCAAGTTTTTGCGATGGTAATACAGAACCCTGTATGCGTTTAGCATAATTAATACTATCGGTTATTTCTTTGTTCTTGTGCTGTAGCTCTTCTCTCTTCTCTTCAATTTCATTTTTTTGAGTGGCAATAGCGTCATTTTTTTCTTGGAGTAAATCGTTATCTTTTTTCTTCTCGCTAAAGCGGTAAATAAAAAACACACTTAATAATAAAAGCAAAACAGCTACAATAGCGGTAAATATTTTAATGTAGCGGTCTTTTTCTATTGTATGTTCTTTAAGCTGTTTGTCTTGTGTAAGTAGTTGAATTTCCTGTTGCTTTTTTTCTGTTTCGTATTTGGTAGATAGTTCGTTTATAGCCCTTGCATTTTCTTCTTTGGTAATGGTTTCCATAACGGTTACCAGCCTTTTAAAATAAATATTTGATTTTTGATAATCACCAAGGTCTTCACAAGCGGATGATAAATTAGAGGCAGATTCTCTTATTTGTACAAAGATCTTCAATTTTTCAGCAATGGTGAGGCTTTTTTCCAGATAGGGCAAAGCTAATTTTGGCCTGTTGGTTTGCAGATACATTTTGCCCATGTATAAATTAGAAAGCTGAATTGCGTATTCCTGGCCAAGTGCCATATTAATATCATATGCTTTGGTGATATATAGCTCGGCTTCTTTATATTTTTTAAGGTTCATTAAGGTAGAAGCAAGGTTGATATAACTTTCTGCTAACAGGTTTGAATCGTTCAATTGTTCAATGATCTTTACCGAGCGTTTTTGATAAAACAAAGCGGAATCGTATTGCTTCAAATTAGAAAAACCGAGCCCAACATTGTCCAATGTGGAAACGTATAAACTAAGATCAGCTTTGGGATCGAGATATGGCAACGCTTTTTTATAAAATCTTACAGCGCCTTTGTAATCCTGCCTGTAAAAGTTCAATGACCCAAGGTGTTCAAAGCCGTTATGTAAGCGCAAAGAATCCTTCTTTTTTTCTGCATATTCAATACATTTAAAAAAGCAAATAGCTGCCGTTTCATAACTACCCATACGCATGTATGTAAGGCCCTCAAAATCGCAGATGTTGGCATACTGAGAAGTTATGTTATTATTTACGGCAAACGTTCTGGCGCTATCAATATATGCTAATGCAGAATCATATAAACCATGCGTTCTATATGTTCTTGAAAGGATGAGCAGGACTCTTACTACGGGTTTTTTAAAATCGGCGGTTTTAGCAATTAATAAGGAATATCGCGAAATAGCCGTAGATCTTTCCATCTCGGTATCCCGGTATTTAATAGCAATAGAGTCTAACACTATTACCTGTTGGGTGGCATCTTTATTTGCAATGGCTTCATAAACTTTTTTTGGTATAAGCTGGCACCATGCATGTGAAGCTAAAACACAAAAGATAGCTATATAAAAAAAGCGGTTCATTTTTCTAATACAAACTTAAAGAAATTATCAGGGGCTAAAAATTTATTTAAGTAACAACGCTTAAAACGTTTTAAAGTTTAGGAAGAGATCTTATCAGCACATCTTTCGCCATCCATTGCGGCACTTACAATACCTCCGGCATAACCGGCGCCTTCGCCACAGGGAAAAAGATTTTTTATCTGCGGATGCTGAAGAGAATCTTTATCCCTTGGAATTCTTACCGGTGTTGAGGTGCGTGATTCTACACCAACAACTAGAGCTTCGTTGGTTAAATAGCCACGCATTTTTCCACCAAACGCTTTTAACCCTTCCTTTAAAGCGGGACCAATTAATTTACCCAACACTTGTTGCATCTCTACACTTTTTAAGCCCGGTTGGTAACTACAATCAGGAAGCGAAGAGCTTAATTTTCCAGTTGTAAAATCAACTAAACGTTGCGCGGGAGCAGTTTGTGTTTTACCTCCAAAAGCCCAGGCTGTTTCTTCCATTTGTTTTTGAAATTCCAATCCGGCTAAAGGACCAAAATTTTTGTAAGGTTCAAAATCAGATAGCTCAAGGCCAACAACAATACCACTATTAGCATAAGGATTATTACGCTTACTAGGACTCCAGCCATTTGTTACTACTTCTTCCTGTGCCGTGGCGCAAGGGGCAATAATGCACCGGGGCACATGCAAAATGAATAAACACCGCGGCCTTTAACCTGGTGAACCAAACTATAACTTGCAGCCGGTAAACTCTCGCGTTTATAAATAACTTCTTCCAGGTTGCCGCAATGATATTGAATTTTATCAATTAACGCTTGTGGATGTTCTACCCTAACACCCAAGGCAAAAGGTTTGGCCTCAATAAGAATATTCTTATTATTTAAAAGCTCGTAAATGTCGCGAGCAGAGTGGCCTGTAGCCAATATCAATTTTTGTATAGGAAGTTCCTGTTCGCCATTTTCGTTTAAAATTTTAATAGAAGTGATACTATCCACAGAAATTTTAAGATCGATCAATTTCGAATTGAAAAATATTTCGCCACCAAACTTTAAAATGGTCTCTCGGATCTTTTCAATCAGTTGAGGTAATTTATTGGTGCCAATATGTGGATGGGCATCTACCATTATTTCTTCACTGGCACCATGATATACAAATGTTTTAAGGATCTTGTCAATATCGCCGCGTTTGTTGGAACGGGTGTAAAGCTTACCATCACTATAAGTTCCGGCCCCACCTTCGCCAAAACAATAATTACTTTCAGGGTTTACAATATGTTCTTTATTAATGGCAGCAAGATCTCTTCGTCGGTCTTTAATATTTTTTCCGCGTTCAATAATAATTGGTTTAATGCCCAATTCTAAACAGCGCAATGCAGCAAACAAACCGGCTGGTCCGCTGCCAATAATATGACAATTCTGTTTTGCAGAAGTAACATCCAGGTAATTTACCTCGATCTTTTCTTCCGGTAATTCTTCATCCACAACAGCGAGCACGGTTAAGTTAATTTCTACTTTGCGTGAACGCGCATCAATACTACGTTTTAGGATCTTGATAAATAATTGCGAGGTTTCTTTGAGATGCAGTTGTTGTTTTACTTCTGCTTTTAAGAGCTGTTCGTTAACAGCGGTTTGTGGACTAACCTTAAGTTGTAATTTTGTTTGCATGTTTTACGGAAGGATTTTATCCTTCAAATTTTAATGTTACCCTTCAAAGGTAATAGAAAATACTACCATTCGCGAGCGCACTTTATCTAAACTATTTGTAAAAATACTGTTCTCGGGACGTAATAAATTTTTTGTACCGATCAATAATTTTAATTCTAAACCTAATTTAAAATATTCAAGATAAAAGTCTGTCCCGGCACCGGCACTATAATAAATATCATCACGTTTTAATTTTACGTTATCATCCAATTGGTTTGGACCTCCGGTTGATACACCAGCCGCTTTTTTTCGCGAGGCAAGATCTAATGAATAGCCGCCGCCGCCAATTACATAAGCGCTAAAATTATCCAAACGTTTGGATTGGATCTTTGCTTCTAAAGGAAAAAGTAAAAAAGCAGACTCCACTAATTTTTGAAAGATCTTAGAACTATCGCGCGCATCGTTAGATAAATGGTATTCAATTTTTCGGGAAGCAAAACTAATGCTTGGTGTAAATCGTAATCTTAAATATTCAAACATGCGGGCATCGGCCACTATACCAATAGCAAAGCCGGGGGCCGGTTGCGAATAAACAGTTTTGATCCTGTAACGCGTAGTGCCAATAACAGTATCCGGAAACTGGGAATTTGGTTTTGTATTTAATCTAAAATCAGTTGAATTACCCGCAATGGTAAAACCAAAATGCAAACGTTGCTTGTAAAATTTTGGCAAGTGCACACCATAACCATCATTTTCTTGCGAAAAAGAATTAAAAGCAATTAAAAATGCGATAACTATGACAACGAATCTTTTCAGAACTATAATAACAGTTTATTAGTATTAAAAGTTTTGTAAAGTTATTGATTTTAATGATACAGGAAAGGGTTAAAATACTCTAAAACCTATCCGTTATGCAATTTTATGATCCTTCAAAAGTAATAGAAAATACTACCATTCGCGAGCGTACTTTATCCAGACTATTTGTAAAAATACTATTCTCGGGACGTAACAAATTTTTAGTACCGATCAATAATTTTAATTCTAACCCAAGTTTAAAATATTCCAGGTAAAAATCTGTTCCCGCGCCGACACTATAATAAATATCATCACGTTTTAATTTTACGTTATCATCTAATTGGTTTGGACCTCCGGTTGATACACCTGCTGCTTTTTTTCGCGAGGCAAGATCAAGCGAATAACCGCCACCGCCTATTACATAAGTGCTAAAATTACCCAAACGTTTGGATTGAATTTTTGTTTCTAAAGGGAAAAGTAAAAATGCGGACTCGACTTGTTTTTGAAAGATCTTTGCGCTATCGTGAGAGTAATTGGACAAATGATATTCTATCTTTCGTGACGCAAAACTAATGCTTGGTGTAAACCTCAACCTTAAATATTCAAATATGCGCGCATCAGCTACAATGCCAATGGCAAAGCCTGGCGCCGGCCGCGAGTAAACAGTTTTGATCCTGTAACGGGTTTCGCCAATAATAGTATCTGGAAATTGAGAGGTTGGTTTTGTATTTAATCTAAAATCGGTTGAATTACCTGCAATAGTAAAACCAAAATGTAAAGGTGCCTTATAATACTTTGGTAAATGCACGCCATAACCATCATTTTCCTGCGAAAAAGAGGTAAAAGCAATTAAAAAAAGGAAAGCTATGGAGATAAATCTTTTCAGAATTTATATAACGAATGTTAAGTATTAAAAATTGTGTAAAGTTGTTGGTTTTGTTGAGTTTAATAATGGGCTAAACGAATAAAAAGTCCTAAATTTGCCACGTTATGGAAATTCAGGTTATTAAATCCAAGTTGCATTGTGTAACTGTTACACAGGCTGAATTGGATTATATTGGAAGCGTAACCATTGATGAGGACTTAATGGATGCTGCAAATTTAATTGAGAACGAACAGGTACATATTTTAAATAAAAATAACGGTGAGCGTTTTATTACGTATGTTATTAAAGGTGAACGAGGCAGTGGTACAATTTGTTTGAATGGCCCGGCAGCTTTGCGCGTAAAACTTGGGGATGTAGTAATAATTATTTCGTACGCTAATATGGATTTTGAAAAAGCAAAAAGCTTTCGTCCATGGATCGTTTTTCCGGATACTAAAACCAATAAACTAAAATAAAGTGGCAGCAAAAAGCGCTAAATCCATAATACAATTTATTGTTTTACTGGGCATCGGCGTTTTATTTATTTGGTTATCTGTAAGGCAGATCACACCGCAGCAACGAGAAGAAATTTTTGATGCTTTCCGACAAGCCGATTATTTTTGGGTTGTTATTTCTCTGGTAATATCACTACTTAGCCATTTTTTACGCGCCTATCGTTGGAATTATTTATTAAAACCAACAGGCCATAAGATAAACTTACTAAA